>JAAZFA010000068.1 GCA_012511995.1 Thermoproteota archaeon
AAAAAATTGCAATGTTTCCAGAAGAGATAATTCGCAAATTTGAATTCATCATATATTACGGATACTCTATAGGACCTCCGATGACCCAAGACCCTGAATACCGCGCGATTGCAGAATGGCTAAAGAAGTGCGTCATAGACCGTAATTGTCGTATCGAAATCCTACCCTGCACAAACTGCAACGCATTTTGTGTTCGATTAACCAACCGAAAGGGCCGGTCGCTGAAAATATAAAAAATTCTGATACCCAGAAACCCAATAAACCTCATTTATGGTTGATAACTTGAGAAATCAATGACTTCACCTGCAATATAGTTAAATATTATTTTTCTTATTTACTTCTTTTCCGTGATCAAAATGGGTGCATTGCCTGATTATATAGGGGTTACAGCTTTTGGTGTAAAAATGGGTGTTATTTTAGAAGGTGATGACATTGTAGAGGAAACCTACAAGTCTGTTGCACAATGCCACGCCGACGGCTTAATCAGTGACGGTGATATTTTATGTATTAAAGAGTCGGTAGTAGCAAGAGCTCAAAACAACTATGTTTCTAAAGAAGAAATAGCTAAAGACGTTAGAGAGAAACTAGGCTTAATCGAATCAAGCAACCTTGGCATACTCTACCCAATAGTTAGTCGAAACCGCTTCGTTCCCATCCTTGAGGGGTTAGTAAAAGCAGTACCCAAAGGCAAAATAACAATCCAGTTTTCTTACCCAAGAGACTGCGTAGGTAACCAAATTGCACCCGAAAACCTACATCAAACAAGAGGCATAGACCTAAATAGCGAAAAAATTGTCTACACTGATCCTAATTCCTGTAACTTCAACCATCCCTCAACAGGAGTCAACTACCTAGAACTCTACGCAAAAATAGCAAAAGCAGAAGGCGTTACCTCCGAGATTTATCTTTCAAACGACCCCTACCAATTAATCAACCACAAAGTTGACGGCATAATCGTATCCTGCATACACGACGCTGATGAAATGCTACAAAAAATCAAAGAAAAATTCGAAAACTCAATCACCCTAAAAGATATATGTAACAACCCAAGAAACCTTGCATGGTCTGAATGGGGGGTCTTGGGTTCAAACATGCATTCAGACAAAGAACTAAAGCTAGCACCAAGAGAAGCATCCAAAGTAGCTCAAAAACTCCAATTGAAAGTCAAAGAACAACTAGGAAAAACAGTAGAAGTAATCATATTTGGTGACGGCGCATACATGGATCCCTCAACAAAAATCTACGAATTAGCTGATCCAGTTTGCTCTTTTGGGTGCACCAAAGGCTTAGTTAAATTACGCACAGGTATTAAATACAAGTATTTTGTAGGAAAACTTAGCTCACAGGGAAAAACAAAAAAAGAAATCGAATCTATCATTGAGCAAGAAAAACAAAAGACCCATGAGCTCGATGACATTTCTATGGAAGGAACAACCCCTCGAAAACTTCATGATGTCGTGGGTAGTTTGGCGGATTTATTGACTGGTTCTGCTGATGCTGGAACACCCTTGGTGGTAGTTAAAAGTCTACTCAAATGATACTTATGTAAACTAATGGATAACTAATAGAACCGCAACTACAGTTTAAACAGCCTGCATCAAGTTGTGATTACTTGTCACTTTTTTGTTTGAAGCTTTTGTGTCCATTTAACTAATCCCAAAGTAATTGTCTACAAACTCCAAGTTTCTTGATTCGTTAAATTCCCTGCTTAATCGACGTTTACTTCTGCGTTTGACAACATAGCATCTGGAGAGTTAACGGGTACATGTTTAAAAAAAGCTTTGTCTGGGGTGGTGTTGCACTCTTGCTCCACCAAGCATTCTAATAGACGCAATAGAAGCATTCATGACCCGCAACGTTTTTTCCATCAAAGGCATTATCGCTGTATGGTCGTGAAGCAACCTCTATTGCCTTTTTCAGAATACCAGGAATAGACTAATTGTATTCAGGGGTGCTATTAGCAATGCATCTGCAACCTTGATTTTTTCTTTAAAACTTGTAACTATTTCAAGAGGCTGTTTTTCTAAGTTTTGATTAAACAGTGGAATTGGGGTTAAATTAAAAAGTTCTATATTGGCATCTTCCTCCTGTTGCCTTCATCAATGCTTTGTTATATGAATTTTTTATGTAAGCTACCAACAATACCTAACATTCTACAACTCTAACTCCCTACTATTAACGCGGTCAGTCACAAAAAAGACATAGACAGCGCCGTCTGATAGTTAACGGACTAGGCACACTGGGCAGAATAATCGACAAACTACTAGAAAAAACCAGAAAAATTGTTTAACAAGTATTTTAACTATGGTGTTTCAAACAACCCACTACATAAGGAAAAAAACAAACATTAAACACTTGGCTGCTTTTTAGTAACCCAAAGAAAGATCGATATGATAAATAGCGCGAAAACCAATTCCATATTTAGGAAATCGCTTAAGCCCTACGCCAGGTGCTACCCACAAGTCACAAAACTTCGATAGATCAAAACAAAAAACCCTCTAAACACCTTTTATGTGTTTATAATGCCACTCAAATTAATTTCTTTTGAAGAACAATCACTGCTTACGATTATAAGTCTTATAAATAATAATCCAATTACCACTAATTTTAGTGTCTAATTGGTATTTTTCAATAACACGCACAATACACTGTTCAAGAAATGGATCATTTTTTATGTCAATATAAATCTGGTAAGTCGAAGAAAATTCATCTTCTTTGGGCGGCAATAGTTTTATCGATTTACCTTCTATAGCTTTACATTTATCAAAGATTTCTTTGACGACACTGACAGCTCGTTTTCGATCCAAAAATTTAACACACCCCTTTAAAACGATTACTTAATAAAAACGTAGCTCCGCAGTCTTCTTTTTTGATGCTCATTTTCTCCCCCGCATTCTATCAATTTCAGGATTTTTAATCTAAACAGAATATTTTTCAAAGCCAAATGCTTACTCCAATCAAAATATATAAAGCTTACTTTTTTCAAGGTTTTAAGCCATGGATTCTTTGTTTAAAAAAAGCAAAAATGTTTTGAATTAAGAATTATCGTGTAGGACGATAACTTTTGAGCCAAAACGCCAATCAGGTAATGTCTGTAACTGAAGTAGCTGTAACTGGCACTTGCATATGATTATAATGAGATACTGATGATCAATAGTAGCTGGCTGTTGTAGTTAGGATTAAATTATCATATACTAGTGATCCACACATAACACCTAAGGGATTTAACTCATGAATAGAACGGAAGTCATAAACCTCCTTAAAAACCTCTCAGACTCTAACTTTTATTGACCTCGCATGGGGTTCCTTAGAAAAACGTTGGTATATTAAAGCAAAAATTCAAAATAAGTCAAAAATACTTGAATTAAAAAAAGTATTGCTCAAATAACCATCGGACATTAACGCAAGAGAACGACTATTGGTTAATGCCCAAACGATAATTCAAATGGATTAGCACCCTGATTTTACTCTTCATCTTGAGAATATCAACCCCTCTGTTTGCCTTCTGCACTATTTTAATAATAAATATCTACATGAAAAAACCGTAAATGATTGAAGGCACAAAAAACATGCTACCGCAATATTTGTTTTACACAATCCAAGGATAAATAGATCTCCAGTTCAAGTAATACCTGCATAAACATTAACCTAAACCGAACAGAAACTACTTGTAAGTAACAAAAAAGACATTAAAAATGGAAATTATTTTTTAAAGAACTCCATGAGCATAGGCATCAACAAATAACCCTTTAGTAAAGTCCCCAAACTGCCCTCAGCACAATTTTTCTCAGAAAACTCTACGGCACGTCCGTCTCCGTCAACGCTTCCACCGGCAATCAACAAAGCAACAGGTGTGTCGCTATGTACCTTCAACTTACAAGGCGTCGCATGATCAGAAGTAACACAGATAAGTGTATCTTCAAGCGATATCTGCTTTAGTAACGGTCCAAAAAAGTACTTATCGATACCTTCAATAAGCTCCAACTTTAACTTATAGTTTCCATCATGCCCTGGCTCATCAGGACCCTTCAAATGAATATAGAAACAATCGTGCCCAGACATAGTATCAACCAAGGCATTCACGCGGTAGTTCATATCAGCCTTCAGATCACCAGACGGCGCCGGAAGCAGCGTGGCGTCCATACCCGCTAACTGCGCAATCCCACTCTCAGTAGGCATATCAGCCAAGCACGCAAAACTCAAACCATAACGCTGACTAATGTTAAAGAATTTGGGCAAAAGATGTCCAGCATCACGTGTAATAACAGCATTAGCCTTCAATTTACCTTCAGCTGCACGCTTAACGTTAAGCGGATGATTCTCCCAAACAGCATTTGATTTAGCAATAAACTCATTAACCAAACCTGCTGAAACCCTTGCAGCTTCTGTCTCATCCATAGGTTCAGCGGTTTTAAGTACCATCTCAACATCGATCTGCGCAACCCCAATACCGTTAACAATTTTATATGCAGGATCAGTATTAGAAATATTACTAGACAAAGGTTTATCTTTGCTCCTTATCAAAAGCACAGCTCTATGACCCAACATATTCTTAAACTCAAACGAAACCGGATACGATGTCAACTCAACCTCTCTATTAACCGCATCTGATAGTTCATCGGCTTCTTTACTACTCAAACTACGGTTCACTCGACGGTCAATCAATTTTTTGCCTTTACCAAGCGTTGCAAAATTACACCTCAACGCTAAGTCACCGTCTTTCATTTTTAATCCAGCTCCCGCAACTTCAATAACCCCCCTACCCGTACTGTACTTAAACGGATCATAACCAAGAAGAGAGATAACCGCCACGTCACTTTCTGGAGCAATACCCTCCCCAACGGTGTACATCAGCCCTGTTTTGCCTACCTTAACAAGTGAATCTAAATTTGGAGTCCTAGCTGCTTCAAGGGGCGTCTTATTATCTAAAGCTGGAATCGGCAAATCTCCCATGCCGTCTATCACTATAAAGAGTAGTTTCAAAGATGTTTGCCTCACTGTTTATGGCTATCTTGATTGCTTTATTACTTTTTTTATACAAAAAACCTCATTTCAGGATAAATATTCACTATTCACTAGATTTTCGTTTCCTTATCTTTTTAATAGTTTTAGAAGTGCATAAGCATTTCGCATAACCGGAAAAAGCATATATCCCAAAACACCGTTTCACATTCTAAACACAGGTGATAACGCCACGGCTCAACCAAACACTGAAGACAACAATGAAATGGTCGTAACACCCTGGGAAGTAAAAGGTAAAGTTGATTACGACCGACTCATAAAAGAATTCGGCACACAACCCCTAACGCCTGAACTCCTCGCAAGAGTTCAAAAACACACTGACAAGATTCATTTACAACTAGACCGAAAAATATTCTTCAGCCACCGTGACCTAGATACAGTCTTAAATCTCTATGAAAGAGGAATTGAATTTGTACTCTATACAGGTAGAGGACCCTCTGGGCCTGTCCATATAGGGCACTTAATTCCATGGATATTTACCCTACATATTCAACAAACCTTCAAATCACGATTATACTTCCAAATAACCGACGACGAAAAATACCTAATCAGTGACCAGCGAGACTTAAATGAAACAGTCAAATGGAGCTATGAGAACGCTCTCGATCTCATCGCATTAGGCTTCAAACCCCACGATACTTTCATCATATATGACACAAAAGATATAGACCTTCTTTACGACATAAGCCTAGAAGTCGCAAAACGCATAACATACTCAACAGCACGCAGTACCTTTGGCTTCCAAGACAGCACAAACATCGGTTGGATCTACTGGCCAGCCATACAAGCAGCACCCTGCTTTATACATAAAAAATTAACCGGGGAAAACGTACCCGCACTTATCCCTGCAGCTATCGACCAAGACCCCTATTGGCGCATCACACGGGACGTTGCACAAAAACTTGGTTACTATAAGCCAGCGCAAATTCACTGTCGCTTTCTCCCTGGACTAGGTACAGGTGGAAAAATGAGTGCCTCTATGCCAGAAACAAGTATATTCACAATGGATCCACCAGAACTTGTCAAAAAAAAGATATGGAACGCATTCACTGGTGGCAAAGGCACTGTGGCTGAACAACGAAAGAGCGGTGGAGATCCGTCAGTATGTAGCATATTTCAGTATTACTTTTTCTTATTCGAAGAAGACAGTACTAAACTAGCTGAGCGTGAACATAAATGCCGAGCAGGCGAAATGTTATGTGGCGAATGTAAAAAAGATATAGCTGAAAAACTCAACTGTTTCCTAGAGCAACATAGAGAACGTAGAGAAAAAGCAAAAGACATAATCGAGCAATATCATATAAAACGTTAACAATCAACCTTAACCACTTTTTCCTTCAAACACCGGCCTTAATACCAACGCCGTTTTTTATCAACCTACTATGAAAAGACTCAAAATTTACTGTTAAGGCTTATAAGGTCGAATTTGGCGATAGAACGGAAAAAACGGAAGCGCCCCCGCTAATGAATCCTACAACGCAAAGTAACAGAAAAAAAATAGCTTTGCTTGTGCTATGCATTACATTATTCATAATAGCAGTAGACGATACAGTTCTAAATTTAGCCTTACCTGAAATCTCTGGAAGTTTGAATTCATCTGCTTCGCAGCTTCTTTGGATAGTCGACGTATACCTGCTTGTAGTGGCTACATTACAGATTACTTTTGGTTCAATTGGCGACCGATTTGGAAGAAAAAAGCTTCTGCAGATTGGATTAGTCATTTTCGGGTTAGGCTCCATGGGTGCGGCACTATCGACATCAACTAATATGCTGATTTTCTTCCGTATCGTGCTAGGTGTAGGTGCAGCAATAATGATGCCCAGCACACTTTCAATAATAACCGACATCTTTCGTGAACCCAACGAACGAGCAAAGGCAATCGCCTCTTGGTCAAGTATTTTTAGTATCGGCGCAGGGTTAGGACCTGTAATTGGCGGTTATTTACTTACTCAATTCAGTTGGTCGTCAGTCTTCTACCTGAACATACCTATAGTTATCGTTGGCTTACTCGGAAGTCACCTGTTTCTACCTGAATCAAACGGTCATAGCGAATTTAAATTAAACTTCACTAGTATTGCCCTTTCGATTAGCGGATTAGTCTTCTTAGTCTACGGGATTATTACAGCAGGGCAATACGGTTGGTTAACCACTGATGCTTTAATAGTATATGCAATAACAGTAGTTTTACTCTCAGGGTTTGTTCTCTGGGAACGCAAAGCATCAACTAACATGTTTCCATTAGAGTTTTTCAAGAATAAATCCTTCACAGGTGCTACTGTTGCCTTAACACTAAGCAGCTTTGCACTCATGGGTACGGTGTTTTTCTTTAGCATATACTTCCAGTCAGTGCAAGGGTATTCCCCGTTAGAAGCAGGACTTTGCATGATACCCCTTAACGTATTTGTGATAGTCTTCACCTTATTTTCTGTAAAAGTAGAACAAAAAATTGGATCAAAAATCATCGTTAGCCTTGGATTGTTTATGCTTGGTTTTGGCTTGTTTCTTTTTGGATACACTGCTGGAATAGATACCTCTTATTCTATTTTGATTGCAGTACAGTTTTTCCTAGCAATAGGTTTAGGCTTTGTGATGAGCCCAGGCACTAATGTAATAATGAACTCCATACCAGTATCACGTGCCGGTGTTGGGTCTGCTATGAACGATACGACAAGACAGATCGGTGGCGCACTGGGAATCGCCGTTTTAGGATCACTAGTAAATTCAGTTTATCTAGCAAAGATAACTGCATCACAAACAATCAATGCTTTACCAGAACAGGTAAGTATGCACGTGCAAAACAGTCTTCAAGCAGCATTGATTGCAGCTTCGCAACTTCCTCCATCAACTGCTTCTGAGGTTATATTTACCGCTAAACAAGCATTCCTTGATGGTTTATGCGAGGCTGTACTGGTTGCAGCGCTTGTTCTTTTCTTGGCTGCTGCAATAAACCTGTTTATTCTTCCAAAACGCACCAAAAACCCAGATATTGGCATTGGCATGCTATAGTAGGGAACCGTTCACTCCTAAAAACCTCTATTAATACAAAAAACCATTTTTCTGATGGATTTGTGTTTATTTTGTCTGATACTGTACTAGTTAGAGACATTATGAGTAGCCCAGTTAAGGTTGTTCGTGAAGATACTACCCTGCATGAAGTTATCGCTACATTGGACAGTTTTGACATCAATGCAATTATTGTTGTTCAGAAGGAGAGACCGGTTGGTATCGTTACTACTAAGGACGCCTTGATCCGTGGGATGGAACATGGGCTACCTGTAAGTGTAATTAAAGCGGGTATGGTTGCGTCATCACCTCTTGTTACCATCGATGAAGAGGCAAACCTAGAAGAAGCCGCAGAGTTAATGAGGCGTAGTCACATTAAGCATTTACCTGTAGTTAGCGATAGTAAACTGGTTGGTATAGTCTCTCATACTGACATAATTTTTGCTATGCCTTCGTTACTGTCTATCATGGAAGAAGTCTGCAGACCCCCAAGAATGGAAAGAATGAAAAAAGTACAATAATTCACTGATTTATGGATAGTTACTTTAGCTTTTCAGGGATTACTAACCCCAACTCTTTTTGAAGCGCTTTATACCGATTTCTAACGGTTACTTCTGTTACACCTGAAGCGTCAGCGATTTCTTTTTGTGTTTTTTTTTCGTTGTTTTGAAGACATCCGATGTATAAAACAGCGGCTGCAATACCCATTGGGTCTTTACCTGTTGCTACACGTTTTTGTCTAGCTAGTCTAAGTATCTCAATAGCTTTACCCTGAGACTTACCTGAAATATCTGCTTTCAAAGCGATTTTTGAAACATACGTTAATGGATCTGCTATAGGTATGTTTACATTAAGTTCTCGTAACAATAAGCGATAGCATCTAGCAACGTCTTTCTTGTTAACTAAGCTTGCATCTGCAATCTCGCGAAGCGACCTTGGAGCTAAATTACCTCGACAAGCTGCATAAAGTGAAGCGGTGATAATGGAAGCTATAGACCTGCCTCGCACCAACCCCTTTTCGAGAGCTTTTCTGTAAATTACGGCTGCTTTTTCCTTGGTTGCTTGCGGAAGATAGAGCTTATCTGATAACCTGTCTAGTTCTGCCATCGCTTGAGCGAGGTTTCTGTCGACAGATGAATGTACTTTACTTCTTATTTGCCATTTGCGTAATCGCCACATTTGAAGTCTGGTTGAGAGGGGAAGTTTTCTTCCCAGGGCATCCCGATCGATCTGGCTTATCGTTGTGGACAAGCCTTTATCATACATTGAGAATGAACTAGGTCCACCTACTCTAGCCCTTGACATTTTTTCTTGTGGTGTGAACGCTCGCCATTCTGGTCCT
This sequence comes from Thermoproteota archaeon, assembly GCA_012511995.1. Lineage (GTDB taxonomy): Archaea > Thermoproteota > Bathyarchaeia > Bathyarchaeales > Bathycorpusculaceae > Bathycorpusculum. Next base: position 9,368 of record JAAZFA010000068.1, read on the forward strand.
TTATCCATCGTTTGATCGTATAGGACAAGGCCGCAGTCACCGCATATTGTTTCTCCTGTATCGTGGTCATGAATTAAGTTTTGACCGCTACATTCTTTGCATTTTTCTTTTCGTGCATTAGTAGTCAGAGGAGTGGGCGTTGGTTTGTTGCTCAGAAGGGCGTCTTTTTGAAACACATCAGCGGTCATCGCAAATCCTTCTATTCTTTAAAAAACCACTCAAAATTTGGGTAATTTGCTCTGCACTCTATTTTTTCAGCTAAAGCATGTATTATTATCGGTAATGCTATAGTTGCGTCGCAGTGACATTGTACATTTGTGCCTTCATTTGAAGTTTTACCCCAGCTTATGGCTTCCTCAAAGGTGCACCCAGATAAACCACCCCATTGCGCCGAATCCGTAGTAATTTGAATAGCGTATTTATGCGGATATATTCTTTCATAGCGTCTTGATTCAGTTAAGCTTCGAGCTACAGTTGTTAGTTGAATAAAGTCTTTAGGTACACCACCGCCGACAAAGATTGCACCAGTGTCTTTGGATAATGACTTTATTTTGACAAGCTGTTCAAAGCCCTTCATCTCGTCTATTTGTACCCCTGTTTTATTGCCTATTTTCAAGCTTAGCAAATGAGCAATTCCATATGCACTATCGACGATTGCAGGACAAAATATAGGGACTTTGTTTTTGTAGGCGTTGGCAACTATACTATTTATCCCTTTGCTGGATAATTCTTTTCCAAATAAGTGCAAAAATTCAGCTGAAGAATAGTTTTGATCAGAATTCAAATTATTTATGAATTCAGCAATTAATGATTCCATCTTTCTATATTCCATTTCATCTGCAAAAACGTCGTAGAATCGGTCGATTTTATGTTTCAGCAGTTTAACGTCGTCAACTGTGTGGGAACCTTGCCAATATGTTCCTCCCATTGCTTCTAAGATGTCTTCTGAAATGTTTGCACCAGTCGAGACTAATACGTCGATGAAACGGTTTTCAATCAGCCAATTAATTATTTTCCATTGTCCTGTTGTACTCAGGGATCCTGTTAAGCCGAGAATTATTGTCAGTTCTTTATCTCTAAGCATTTTACTCCATGTGTCTGCTGCTTCGCCTAGTTTTTTGCCTTGAAAACCGGTTTTTGCCATTTCATCGAGAAGTTGTGAAATGGATTTGTGTTTGTTAACCTCGATGGCTTCAAGTTTTTTATTAAAGAATGGGTTGGTTTGCATTTTTGTATATTCTATTTTTAATTGGTTAGTGTTATGCTGATTTGCCGGACGGCAAGTTTGCATATCTTTCTAATTCCACGTTTTCCTGGGGCATAGGTGACTTTAACCAAATGTAAGTCTGCAAGGCGACTGATTTCTCCGCTTATGTGCGCTTCACTCAAATTCATTCGTCTAGCAATAGTTGATATGTCTAGATCCCCTTTTGAAAGTAGTTGTAGAATTTTGAAGTTGGTTATTGACGATAATCCCTGAATTATGTTCAAGGCTTCGTTTCCTGTTATTGTTAATTCCTCTGATAACAAGGTCGCCTCCAATTTTATCCTTCATTATACGTTTTGTCAAATATAAATATAGTTAATTGAGATAATTTTTGCTTAAAAAAGAATATTTATAAGTATTGAGGAAAGTAGTGTCATGTGAGTTGTAACTAATAATGAGGCTTAATCAAAACCAAATATGTACTACGCAAGAGAGGGACAACACAGCCAAAAGCAAAATTCGACAACTATTTAGGGCTGGGGAGGCATGGACCGCCAAATAATATTGGAGTGCCAAACCAGAAACGACACTCTTCACTGTGACGATTGCATAGCTTATAAAACCTGCAAAATTCGAGAAGGCGCCAAAAAAACAAGTGATATTTCGGTAGTTGGTTTAGACACCATGGGCGTTTGGGAAAGTTGGAAGAAACGGAAACCATTGTCAACTTAAAAAATGCGACAAAGGTTCTCTCTAAGGTAGTGAAAAGCAATAGACTACCGCCTGATTTAGAGATAGAAGTTTGTAACTTGCAGTACGATCTTTTGGGTCTAATTTCCAGATTACAGTTATCGGCTATGAATATTGAAAAATAGTATGGGTGTTCATTTGCAAATTACTATTAGTCTGCCATTGGAGAGAACCCTGTGAATTTAGGTTTCGACATTGATGGAGTAATCGCTAACTTTGCAGAGCCACTCATTGAAGTAATAGAAAAACGTTATAGTTTAACTCTTGCAGAAAAAACCTTTACTGTTTTAACTTAAACGTCGTGTTAGGTATAACAAAAGAGGAAGAGACTCTGTTGATAAACGACGTTTAAAGGAAGAAATACCGCTCTACGTTGGTGCGAAAGAAACGCTGGAACAATTAAGTAAAGAAGGTCATAGCATCCTTCTTTTAACAGGTAGATGGAGCCATCTTCTGAATATGACGCAATCTTGGTTAAAACAGAACGGTATTTCCTACGATGAGTTGCATTTCTTGGAAATAGGTAAGAAGCACCAAGCTAACATTAAAGATTTAGATGTCATTGTTGAGGATTCACTTGAAGATGCCTTGGAATGGAATTGTAAAGTTAAGAATATATTGATTTATGACCAGCCCTATAACCAAACTTTCAACGTTAAACGCTTAACTAAACGTGTTTACAATTGGAGAGAAATTTACCGCGAAATTCAACTGTTAC
>JAAZFA010000069.1 GCA_012511995.1 Thermoproteota archaeon
TATAAACGCCGTTGCAATGGTTTCATCTTCACCTTCAAGAGCAACCTGTACCCATTTATTATCAGGATTAACAAAAAAATGGGTGCTTACGTCTAAGTCTTGGAATTGAGTTTGTAATAACTCGGTGACTTCTTGTAATTGCCCTTTATTGAAAGCTTTAACAAATAACATAAGATTTATCATGGTATTTCACCTAATAGGTACGAAATTTCTGAATGCAGCTTTCTAACTCTTTCGGCTGCTTCCAGAAAGCCGTTTGCTTGAAGCTTTTTTATTTCACCGTCTATGGGGATTACTGAATCATGGTCTACACGTTTGTCCGCATAAGTAACTACTTTTTCTTCCAACGTTGTAGGCATATAGTTGTCTCGAGGCCAGCCTAGCATAACAGCCTCTTCTTCGCTGATGCCCGCACCGACATGTCGCTTAATAATATTGACAACCTGCAAAGGTAGCCCTATAGTTTGCCCGATTTGCGCACCCACTATAGCGTGTTCAACGTTATGAGTCTTACTTCGACCAATGTCATGTAATAATGCCCCAATTTCGACTAAATTAAGATTAATCTTGTTGCCTCTGGTGTAAATTTTATTAGCAATCTCTATTGCAAATTTGCTCACTGCTTTACAGTGATTTATGACTTGAGGAGGGCAATTATGGTCTTCTAATATTTTAAGAGCTTGCTCCCTATTTGGAAGCTCTCCAGTCACTCTATTCGCCTAGTTCCTTTCGAAGTATACTGACTTTCTCGGATAGATGCTCAATCATAACCTCGTTTGCATAATGCACCAAGGATTTTCCGCAACTACTACAATGGAATACGAGTTCAACTGCTTCTTCAAACGGAGTACGTTTACATTCTTGACTACCACAATAGTAGAAATCATGATTTTTTTCGTATTCAAGGCGCACGTTGAGCTTTTCTAACACTCGTCGCTTTTGGCTCAGTATAAAGCCTTCCATTTGATCAGGTTGGAGTTTCCAATGAAAAATAAACCAACCTGTCTTAGGATCCCGTGTGCGGCGTAAACTGACAAGTGAGTGGTCGTAAAGTTTGTAGAGGATTTTACGAACGCTGTTTAAACGTATACCTGTCTTGTTTGCGATTTCGTCATCTGTTATTTCTTCAACACATTTTAAGTGCTCGATAAGTTTAACAGCGTCTTCGTCACCAAGCGCAAGGGCAACTTTATTGAGAGTTGTATCATCAATTGTTGACAACATATTGATTTTCCTTTTTTATACTTATAAATATACATCGAAGTGAAATAAAACTCTTCTCGAAATTATAATAAAAAATCAATAGACCTTAGGCGTCATTTTGGCAACATAAAATTGTTTCGTTTTTCGTACCGAGAAGTAGGAGTTAACTATTGAAAGTAGTGTAGTCTTATACTGGTTAGAGCAAAAAAATAATTATTTCACACTATGCATAATTACGCCCAAAGTCTAATATTCTTTGACTGTTTTTCCTCGTTCTTTTGGTATAATGAATTTATTTGCTTTCTCAAATCGTTTATCAAGTTCTTTACCCTCAAAGTATCTATCAAGAAATATTGCAAGTGCTGAACACTCTGAGTGGGGCTGATTACCCACGGCTACGTTGAAATCTGACACTTCTTCGGAGTAGAATTCACCGGGTACTTTCTGACTACCCACAAGCAGCATTACATCTTTATTAGCCATTTTGATTCTTTGCATAACGTCACTTGTTTGGATATTTTCCCCGTAAACAGTTAAATGCACGATAACTCCACCTTTTTTCTTCCAGTCCCTAACAGCAGTCTTCCAAGGGGTACCCATTTCAAAACGAAAGTCGCCACCCCAAACTTGAGTAATCTTGGTAATCGTCTCCTCGATATGAAGATCAGTAACGTCAGATAATATGAAACCTGAAGCACGTAAAGCCCGTGCTGTCAGCGCTACATGAGTTGTTAAACGTACGTCTCTTTGAGCACGGTGACCCCATCTTAAAATAACAATCCGGGATTGATTATTTGCTGGCTGTGATGAGTTGAAAGTTTCCATTGAGATCTTGCACTTTCCTTCGGATTTGCTCCATCACTGAAGGGGCAGCTTCGAATCCTACATTAACCGAGTTGTTTGTGAATTCTTCTTTATGAATATCAGCTTTCTGATGTAGCCATGATATAAACGGCATAATATTACTCGAGATCGGTATACTGAATTGAGCTGCCTGAAAATTCTCAAGTATAAGCAGGATATTTTTACGGAGTTCATCGAGATTTGTTTGGCATTTTGCCGAGAGTATTATTGGATTTTTGACTTTCCCTTTAAGACTTTCGAATTTTTCTTTGCACACCTCCAGTTTTAAAAGATCAACCTTGTTTAGAACTGTTATCATTGGAATTCCTGAAGCACCTAGATGATCGATGGTTTGTAGACAAACGTTAATTTTCTTTTCAATAAGCTCTATTGGATCGCTGAAATCCACAACGAGCACAATTAAATCTGAAAAAATCGTTTCTTCTAGGGTTGAATGAAAAGCTTCAACCAATGAAATCGGTAAACGATCAATGAAACCTACAGTATCAGTTAAAAGGAATTTTCGGTTGTCAAACTCTACCATACGCGTCTGCGTTGAGAGCGTTGTAAACAGAGATTTATCTACCAATGCTGTTTCTTCAGTTAATGCATTAAAAAGAGTACTTTTACCTGCACTAGTATAACCAGCAAGCGAGATCGTGAGAAAACCCAATTCCGTACGCCTTTCACGCTGTAATACACGCTTTGCTCGTATAACCGATAGTTTCTTTCGTATAGTTTGAACCTGTAATTTGATGGCATCACGATACACATCCGCTTCATATACACCTAAACCCATGAATCCTGGCTGCTCGGATCCTTTAGATAAGCGGACTCTTTCGCGGGCATGTTTAAGCTCATTTTGCAGTACCGCTAATTGTATCTGTAATTGCGCCTCTGTTGTGGTTGCACGTCTTCGGAAGAGTTCCAAGATGAGTTGAAAACGATCAATTACCTCGACTCTGGTTGCCTTGGCTATGTTATAATTTTGAAGAGTTCGAAGTGGATTATCAAAAATAATTTTTTCTGCACCTTTCTCCTCAACCATCCGAGCGAGTTCTTCAACCTTACCAGCACCTATCTGGTATCGGGCATCTGGGCGTCTTGTCTGTTCCAAAGTACCAACAATGATATAACCCGCGGATAGTGCTAAGCTCTTGAGTTCCGATAAAGTTGATTCTTCACGGTTCAAACGGCGTTGGACTAAGATGGCTTTCGTTTTTTGGAAGCCTCCTCATCTTTTTTACTCATCCCGATGAGGTCACCTAGCGTCAATCCCTCAGATGGCATCTTCTGCGTAGAAGTCTGAACTTTTTCGTCAGAAATGGGCACCATAAGCTTAATTTTGAGAACATGTTCAAGTTTGCTTGCAAGCTGATTGGTTGGTGATACTTTACCATTTTCAATATTCTTAAGTAATGAAGTGCGCTCAGCCACTTTCTTTCCAAGATCTTCATGAGAAAGTCCTAGTTTTTCCCGTGCAGCACGAATTTTTGATGCATATTCTTCGATAACTTCTTGACTAATTTGAACCTGTGCAACTGATGGTTTTCTCATGATTACGGGGATATGTGCATA
>JAAZFA010000426.1 GCA_012511995.1 Thermoproteota archaeon
ATTGAAACAGAATTTAACATTCGACGTTCAACGGCGACAGGTGTACTTCAAATAATGGAAAAAGATGGTTTTATCGTTCGTCAAGCTGTAGATAGAGACGCAAGACTAAAACAGATATTGTTAACACCTCGAGCGAAAGATTTGGCATTGAGAGTTAAGAAAAAAATCAAAGCTGCAGATGATGAGCTTGCAAACGGCTTAAGTAAACAAGAACTTGACTCTTTTTTTGATATTATAGATAAGATTAAGAAAAATACGCTGTAACTGGTCACTGATTTGGTTAACCTTTAAGTACGGCTTTATGCATTCCCTTGCAATAATTTGTTAGGAACCTAACAATTTTAGAAATTCTGAACAAATAGTCGGGACAAGAATGTGATATCACTAAAAAAACTGGCGGGGTCATTAAGAGAATACAAAAAGGTTACCATATTAACGCCTGTCCTAGTTACCTTTGAGGTCATAATGGAAGTGTTAATTCCTTTTCTTATGGCAAATCTCATTGATTTCGGTATTAATGCAGGCGACATCAATATTGTCCTTAAGATCGGATTAGCTCTCATAATTTCAGCGTTACTGTCCTTATTATTCGGTACTTTTGCTGGAAAATATGCAGCCCAAGCAGCCGCCGGATTCGCCCATAACTTACGCAAAGATATCTACTATAAAATACAAGATTTTTCATTCTCAAACATAGATAAATTCTCAACCTCAAGCTTGGTTACTCGACTAACAACCGACGTAACGAATTTACAAGAAGCTTTTCAAATGCTTATCCGTCTTGCAATCCGAGCGCCAATTATGATATTATTTTCTTTAACTGTAGCTTTCACCATTAGCTCGGAAATAACAATAATCATACTCTGCGCAATCCCTTTTCTTGCCTTGGGCTTATATCTGATAATGACACGTGCTTACCCAATATTTGACAAAGTTTTTCGCGCCTACGACAAGCTTAACAATGTTGTACAGGAGAATGTACGCGGAATACGCGTTGTAAAAACCTTCACACGCGAAAAGCATGAAAAAGAAAAATTTAGCCAAGCATCAAGCGGCATATACAAGGATTACTCCAGCGCAGAAAAACTGATCGCGTTAAACATGCCAATGATGCAACTCGTAATGTACGTATGCGTTCTATTATTGTCATGGTTCGGTGCAACATTAATCGTTGGTGGCTCTTTAACGACTGGCCAGCTAACCAGCTTATTCACATACACCTTTCAAATATTATTCAGCTTAATGGCACTTGCACTTGTGCTAGTAACAGTAACTATCTCGCGTGCTTCAGCCAAACGTATCATAGAAGTCTTAACTGAAACACCTGATCTACAAAACCCCGAAAAAATAATTACGCAAGTGAAGGATGGCTCAGTATCATTTAAAAATGTAAATTTCAGCTACGCTAAAAACCCTAACAAACTTTGTCTGAGTAATGTGAGCATCGATGTCAAGCCCGGTGAAACTATAGGGATTATCGGTGGAACCGGGTCTTCAAAATCAACCTTTGTACAACTGATTCCAAGACTATACGATGTAACAGGCGGC
>JAAZFA010000070.1 GCA_012511995.1 Thermoproteota archaeon
CAAGTTATTGCCCTGTTAGGTTCAAAAGAGGGTTTAGCGAACATTGGGCGGGCATTCATTGATTCTGACGACAAAGTGCTCTGCCCCAATCCAGCATACCCCGTTTATGCTAATGGTGCAACCATTCTCTGTGATGGTTTAACGGTTCCACTGCCTTTGCTTGCTGAGAACAAGTTTTGTCCAAATTTCGAAAACATCGATGTTCAACGCATTAAGATGATGTACCTAAACTACCCTAACAACCCAACCGCGGCTACGATTGACCTTAAAACCCTAAAAGAAGCCGTAGAATTCGCTAAAGACAACAACATTATTCTCTGCTATGATAACGCCTACTCAGAAATTACCTATGATGGCTACCAAGCACCAAGTATACTACAAATTGAAGGTGCCATGGACGTCGCAATTGAATTTCATTCATTATCAAAAACGTTTAATATGACAGGAGACCGCATTGGTTTTGCCGTTGGCAACAAAAAACTTGTCGAAGGTCTTACTAAAGTGAAGACTCAAATCGACTCAGGTCCACCCGTATATACCCAGAAAGTTGCTGTAAAAGCGTTAAGTAGCTATAAAGATTCTAACGCACCAGAATTCTTAGCGGCGAATAACAAGATTATGCAGGAACGCCGTGACTTACTAATCGACACGCTCGCAAAGCTTGATTTTTCATGTGTAAAATCAAGGGCAACATTCTACATTTGGGTTGATTGTAAGGGCAGCTCTATGGAATTCGCGAAGAAACTGTTGGATGTTGGCGTTGCTGTTACTCCCGGCATAGGCTTTGGCCGGCATGGAGAAGGCTATGTGCGCATTACCTTTACCCAACCAACAGAACGAATAGTAGCGGCTTGCAATCGTATAGCAGGTGCTTTCTAATTTGTTTGTTTTCTAAGTCAGCCCTTGATACTTCAAGGGCAGTGCATTTATTTAATTTCCAAGAAACGTTTGTCATATAGCTTTCGCTTATTTAATCTGAGAGTTAATTATTCAGAGGCAGTTTTTCTTTGAACTTTAACTCTTGGTATAAACAATCCTTGTCGGGAGTGCCATCTTGATACCTTCACGTTCAAACGCTTCTTTAATACCCAAATTGATATGCTGCTGTATATCGAGATATTCTCCCCAAGCAGATGAATTAACATAGTATACGATTAAAAATTTAAGACTAAATTCTCCAAATTCAGTAAAGTTAACACGATTCAAAGTAGCTCTATCTGTTTCGTCAAAAATATCCTTAATTAAGAATGGAATTTTTTTAAGTTTCTCCGCACTTGTATCATAAGTTACGCCAACATTGAATGTGACACGTCTTTTTTCGAGTTTCCTAAAATTTCTGATGCTAGTGTTAGTTAATTCTTTATTGGAAATAATGAGCTCTTCACCTTGTAAGAGTTTGATTCTTGTAGATTTAATGCCAATGTCCATGACAGTTCCACTGTAATCTCCTACAACAACAAAATCATCGATTTCAAATGGTTTGTCAAAGAGGATTGAGAAGGCACTAAAGAAATCACTCAGTGTACTCTGAAGTGCGAATGCTATAGCAATTCCTCCAACACCTAAACCCACTAACGCACCTGTTAGGTCCACTCGAAAAACATAGAGGACAAGGAGAATAGCAAAGACGACGACTATTATTTGAATAATTTTTTTGAGGAGGAAAAGGAGATGGTGACTTTTTTTTCCCGCTATGCGCTCAGTTTTGCTAGCATACCAGTCTGCCATTATATTTGAAACCCTTGTGATTGTGAAAGCTCCAAACATTATCTGAAGTACTGTGAAGACTCCTGATAGCGTATCACGATATGGTTCCAGAAAAGAAAGGGGCTCCAGCGCATACTCGATTCCGAATATTATAATCATTATAATAATAATTTTTTTTATTGTTGAAATTATATTGCTATCAAGTGTAGATTCTGTTTTTTTTGCCAATTCAAAAAAATACTTACTTAAGACAATATATACAGCCCAACCAACAAATGCTACAATCCCAAAAATTAACAATGAAACTATGATTTCTGCATTGACTGCACTTGTATTGAGTACTTGCTGGAATGTGTGGGTTAGATTCATCTTTTCTTCAATATTGAGCGCTAATATTTAAGCGTCTTGTATAGACGCCTTAAGGATCTTTTTATTTAACGTTTTTTACAAAAAACAGAGTGCTTACTTGTTTTGTCAAATAATGTTTTTTTAATTATATACCTTTTATATATCCATAAAATTATCGATAATAGCTACTGTTAAGGCATTAATTATTCATTTATCAAATATATCGTAGGTTTAACATTGTCCATTAATATACTACAACGACTTCGTAAAACGTTAAGAGGAATACGTTTTCTATCATAGGGGTGTGCATAATTTTAAATCTAGTTAGCGCCCTTCTATCTTCATGGAAGCCTGTGAAGTCGTCAAGCTACTCATCTACAAAGTGGTAGTTCCAGCCAAGCCCAAAAGATCAGGAAATCCCTGGATACAAACAAGTCAAACCACTCAGAGTGTTAGTATACACTAAACTAAAAGCCTAAACAATGACACACAAACAGTTAAACACCTAAAAAAAGCACCCATGGACAACTAAAACACTTAGAACAACCACTATACCCGACAGAACCACAATTAACAGATAGCAAAGACACTACCTAAGCAGTATAGAAGAGGTCTTCACAAAGACAGCCAGCCAGCCAACAGTCTTCAATTCACTATTCCAACAAAGATTGCAGACATAGATTCAACACCGCTAGTTGGTCTTTATGGTGTGGAAGTGCAATGGGGTTGTACAAGCAGAGGGGCAGTTCAGGGGTTAAGTTTCATGTGGTAGTTAGCCAGTTAGGTTTGTCGTTAAGGGTGAGTAGTTTTGGTAGGTACTGGGTTTGGTGGGTTGTTTCTTTTTAAGCTGGTTGAAGGTTTGGGGGTGGGTTGCGTTTTAGTTGTCGTGTTTTTTATGGTTTTGAGTGGAATTTAAGTTGTTTGGGGTATTGTTGTTATGCTTTTTATAGTTGATAATTTTGAAGGGGCGAAGTGCTGTAAAATTGAGTTGGGGGTGTTTTTGGGGGTTAGGTGTTGTGTTGTTGGGTAGTTTGATGGGTGTTTTTAGGGGTGGTGTTTTGGGTGGGTGTTGGGTTAGGTTTAAGGGGTTGGTGTAGAAGGTGGTGCTGGTTTGGTTGGTTTGGATTTTATGATGTTGGGGCAATGAGATCTGTTGTTGTTGGTGTGGAAAGTCTTAAGGAGTATAAGCAAGTGCTGGGTTTGACCCGATCAATAAATGGTTATGGAGTCCTTGAAGACATCAAACAATGGCGTTCACGGGTGCTAGTCTAGAACCTGTTTAAGGTACCTTTAGGTTGGTAGAGGATAAAAAATTAATTGTACACACCTCTATATAAAAAAATAAAATGATAAGCTAACTGCTTATTTAGCAGCTGCTTTTGCTAGTTTCTTTAAAATATGGTCTTTTGCAATGGAG
>JAAZFA010000427.1 GCA_012511995.1 Thermoproteota archaeon
ATATTGTTTTACCTTTGAGCCAAAAGATTTCTGACATTACATATCCTGGAATATGTTTAATTGGCAAAATTATTTCAGTAGTGCTTGTGTTATGAGGACCTTCAGTAATAGGCTCAAGGACAGTTGGGGTATTGGTAACAACCGAAGGAATTGGTGGAGGGGGCGTTGGCTCGTGGGAGTTAGCACAGCTCGTTAATAGCAACACAAAAAGAAAAGAGATAAAGAGCATTTTTAAATTATTTTTCATAGAATCACCTTTTCGGATAGTATGTTACTTACTATTGAAGCTTCATCGATGTCGGCACATCCAAGATTGTTTCTATAGATCCTCACAAGGCCAGTTTACACTATCAAATTAAATAACTCTTGGACTATGAGATGAGGCCCGATAAGACAAGCACAGACAGAACAGTTCCTATTAGATGCAAAATAACATACCATAGCATCCACTTGTTTTTTAAAATTTCTACCAACTGAGCACGATTAGGTTTATATTCTGCCCAAAACCCCTTCAAATCATGCTGGTTTTTCCTTATCTTTCTCCAAAAATAGATTAAGCAGTATATGGTTACCAATAATAAAACAAAGGTTAGTAGCCTAGTAAATAAAACGTTTTGACTTCCCAAAGTGAAAATCACTCTGTCGTTGATGATTACATATGATAAAAACAAACTGAATGCATTACCTAAAGCATGAAAAAACACAGACCAGATAATTCCATATTTATAAGCTGCATAGGTAAACAAAAAACCAACTATAAACGCATTGAAAATGTTAGGCAAACCTGAATGAGCCAAAGAAAAAATCAGAGAGTTTACTATGAAGGCATTAGTAACACCCAAGGGTAACATGGCGTGCAAAGCGATACCTCTAAAATATGATTCTTCCAGAAACGGCGCTACCAAAATAGCTAGGTAGAACTGATCCCACCAAGAGAATCCACTCAGAATACCTTCTGTGTTAATCGGAAAAAACATATTTATAATCAAAGATAATATTCCAGTTAAAATTCTGCCTAGCCACATTAGCATGACAATTTCTATGACGTTTTTAAATGATGGTCGCTGCTTATTTTGAAATACCTCAGGGTATTTCCTCTGCAGATAGAGAAACATAAAAATAAGCGTTATAATATAGAGGACCAATTGAAGAATAGTATACTCAATGTATTTGTAACTTGAGAGAAGCAGCTGAGCCGGCAGAAACATAAACCAGTATTTTTTGATTGCTGAAGATATTTCCCTTTGCATATATAGCCCTCTCCTTAGAATTTGTAAAAACAACTTGTTACTGAATTCTTCCAATTGAAAGATGAATCCTGCCTATTAAAACTTTTAGGTTGGGAAAAAGATTTTATTTATACTTTAATCAGCATTGGAGTTGCTGTAATTTCAGAGATTGGTTTGCGATATATTCTATGAGTTAGTTGGAGTTAAGCTGAACAATTGCTCTAACGAAACTTTAATAGGCGCACCCGATTTGCCTTCCTTGGTTGTCCTCGTTGTTTTGAGCATGAGCACATCGATCAAGCCAACGCTTCTAAATGCCGGAGCTTCGCATTTCTTTAGAAATGCTACGGGAACCTCCACCAAAAAAACAGCACACCGAATTGGTGTGCTGATTTTTTTGGTGGAGGCGAGGAGAATCGAACTCCTGTCCGAAAATGAACCATATGAGCTTTCTTCGAGCGAAGCAATTGCTTTAAGCTGTCGCCTTGAACCGCTTTCAATTGCCAAATCGGTTCAACACTAGCCTTTGGGTTTCCCCAATCGAACTTAAGGCAAAGCCCGGTGGGTAGCTGACTTTAATGACGCTCTTTTTAGCTCCGTCAGCGGTGAGTTAAAAAGAACGGCTGCTTATATTAAGCTGCGATTAATTGTTTATTGTTGACAGTTATCTGTCTTCCGAGTTTTAATGTGGCCCCGGACCACAGCTCGCTTACTCATACCATCCTATCCCCGTCGAAACCATTGCGCCCCCATATCTTTACTTCATTAAGCTAATTAAGTATAACAAAACATCAGCTAAAGGTCAATAAAGGTAAAACTAAAAGCTTTTTAAGTATCGTATATTTTTGCCCATGCCCGAAGTAGCTATCTGCCCCTGTTCAATCATTTTGCGCAACAGTAAAATTGCTGTCGACTGTGAAACACCTAAGGCTTCTTCGACATCCTTCCGAATCAAAAAAGGTTTTGTTTCAAATAAACGCAGCACTTCAACCTCTCGCTTTGCTGCCTCTGTCTCTTCCCTAACTAACAATTGTCCTGTGTCTGCTCCATATTCGAAAAAATTAGTGTTCGGCATAGTTATTTTAAAAGCATTGTCTGAAACTTCTATTTTGGGTTTCTTAGATATATGCAAATAGCTTTCCATTATTTTCTGAACGCCAGTTCCGTATGCTTCTATTAACTTAAGCCGGTAAAATATATTCGCTAATTTGGGGTTTCTAAGAGCTGAAACACCCAACATAATATCAGAAAATGAGATACCTCTTACCAAACCCCCAACAGAAATAAGCTCTAATCTATCGTCATATAGAGATACTAATATATCTGCATTGAAGGAGTAGTCTCGATGTATAATGGCATTTAATAATGCTTCGCGAATTGCTACAACTGGATAGTCTCTCTTTTCTTCACGAGTTAAGCCTTTAAATTCAGCTCGTGTCCGGTTGAATCTATCAATATATAAAAAGGCTTCTTCTAATTGTTTAAATAGTGAGCCCTTACATTCCATGCGGTCTTTAAAAACGGACTTTGTAGTTCCCTCAAAAACTGCAAGTTTAATACCACTACCAAGTTGATCGGAGAAAAGAAGGCCAAGATTTGTGTAGGCTCCATCTCCCCCTAATAGCCCCAATGTTCTCATATGATTTTCTTC
>JAAZFA010000428.1 GCA_012511995.1 Thermoproteota archaeon
TTAATGCTTTATCTAACGTTTCTAGGTGTATTTTACCTCCGACGTTTGGTTGTAAAGCAAAGTTAATGCAGTTTGCTTCGGATGTACCGCCTGTTCCGGGGTAGTTTGGTGATTGATGTATAGAAATGTAAGTTACGTTTTGGTCACCTAGAAAGATTTCTTGTGTACCGTTTCCATGGTGCCCATCTATGTCTAAGATTAGTGTTTTCTTTCCTAACTCTTTAACCGCGATAGCAATGTTGTTGAGATAGCAGAAACCTCGTGTATAAACACCCAATGCAGCACCGTATCTTCCACAATGGTGTCCTGGTGGGCGTGATAAGGAGAAACCTCCTATTTTAGCTGCTTCAATTGCTGCTCCTGCTGAAAGCAAAGCAACCTCAATAATGTTATCATAGGCTGGTGTGTCGCCATCTTCTACCATGCCTTTTTTAAGATTCCAAAGGTACTCCATATCATGGGTAGAGAGGATTTGGTCTTCAGTAGCTGGAGTAGGTGTAACAAAGTTGTAATTCTTCTCTGCCAATATATCATGTGCAATTTTAACTCTTTGAGGTCCTTCAATGTGCCATGTGCCATAGCCTAAACATTTTTCTGAGTAGACTATTTTTGTATTCATCGTTTAATGCATCCAGTTATTACATCATATTCAATGCATTTAAAATATTACGTTGTCATCGTTATTTTAGATGTCAATGACTTTGGAGCGCACAGTTCGTGATTGCACATAATCCCTTTGATTTGTTTAGAACCGAATGCCAGGGTATCATGTCAAAAGCCATAGCAAAAGCACTACCTGAAAAAGAATCTATAACTTTTACACTTAAAAAAACACCTAATATTGACTATGGTCAATTATCTTCTTCATTATGTTTTGAGTTAGCAAAAGAGTTAAAACAAAAGCCGATTGACCTTGCAAAGCGCCTCGTAAATGCAATGGATGAATCGAGTTTTAAGTTAGTAGAAAGGGTTGAACCTGCAGGATCAGGATATATCAACTTCTTTGTAGACTTTCCTAAGTTTAGCACTCTAACAATAGATTCAATTAAGAAATTAGATCAGACATATGGTTACGTTAAAACAGATAAACCTAAAAAAATCATAGTTGAACATACCAGCGTTAATCCACTACACCCAATCCACATTGGACAAGCTCGAAATCCAACCATTGGCGATACTATAGCTAGAGTTCTGAAACTTAGAGGTCATAATGTTTCGCGCCATTACTATATCGATGATGTTGGACGTCAATCATCAGTTGTGGCTTATGGATATTTAAAATTGGGTAAACCGAAACCGACAGAAAAAGCAGACCATTTTATAGGTAAAATCTATACAGTCACTTGTTGCATTATAGAAATCAACCGCCTAAAAAAGCTACAGGCAAAAGCTGCTCTTAGTCAAAACGTAGACGACTTATCTAAGGTAAACAAGGAACTTGACGAATGGGTATCTATTACTGCTGAACTCAAAGAAAAGTATCCGGTGCTCTTCGAGGTATTGTTTACTAA
>JAAZFA010000071.1 GCA_012511995.1 Thermoproteota archaeon
CGTAAGTGGAACGGTAAATGTTTCTAAAACGCCTTCAACTAAACGAATTTTATCACCAACAAAATGAAGTGCATTTGCATTTGTATCTGCTTGAAAGAGAACTGCAAAATCCCATTCACCAAATACTTGGTAAGCTTCTTCTAGTTTCACTCCATTAATTGGGTTTTCACTGAATTCCATGAGTGGTTCATAGAGTTTTGCTGCCATGTTGGGGCTGATTTTAATGAAGGCTAAATATTTTTGATTAGAATTGCTCATATTAACACCATATTATTCATTTCTCTGTTTATCCCTAAAAATGTACTGCTTAACGCTAATCGCATTTTGATGCTGTGACTGTATGGTTGCTACCACAAATTCTTATCTTTTATTTTTGAAGTAAGATATTTGCCGAGCAAAAAAAGTCGTTTGGCAGATAAACCAAGAGTTGCAAGAAGGCTCGCCACCGGTTATGCACTATGGGGCTTAGGCTCCCAAAGGTGTATCTTTGGACGTCTTTCTTCGGCTGGAAAGTAATCTGCCAAACGGCACCTGATTTCACGTTAAACCATTCTGAAATAATTTAAAGCCATAATTCACTGTTAAATCATAAGTTACTGCCTACAGGATTAAGAATAGCAGTACACAAAGAATCCTCACCTAAATACTCAATTGTAGCCCGCCTGATATCTTCACAACTGACCGCCTTAATCTTGTCTATATACTCCTTAAGTGCAAATTCGGAACCATACTGCATCTCCATAAAGGTTATGATTTCATAGCAATCATGTGGGTTATCCATAGCTCGGAGAATACCACCAAGCATAATCTGTTTGGCCCGTTCCAGTTCCTCCTCTGAAATACTGCCAAGCTGCAAATTGAACAACTCCCTCAAGATTAATGTACGTGCTTTTTTCACTTTACTATTTTTTACTGCACAACTGATACTGAAATAACCGAAATCTGTACCTTTAGAATGGGTTGCCATAACATCGTAAGTTACCGCATGTTTCTCGCGCAATTCTATGAAAAGCCGTGCACTTGTGCCACCGGCTAATAAGGTGCTAATCAAGTCTAAAACAGGAGTATCCACGTTGTTGGCAGGTACGGTTCTTGCGCCTAAGCTTAAGTAACTTTGGGTTATTCCAGCTTTTTCTTTAACTACTAAAGTTTTGGGCTTAAAAGTTTCAACTGGTACTGGAGGCCTCTGCGGGTTACCTGTTCTTTGTTGATCTCTAAAACCATTTAAAGTCATAACTAGTTTTTCTTGTGAAACATTACCAGATAGCACCAGAATCATGTTTTGTGGAATATAATTAACCCTATAAGCGCTTAGTAGCTGCTCAAACGTTAACTTTTTAACGGTTTTTGGGTATCCACCAACTGGGTAACGAACCGGATGCTTTCGGAAAAGGTTTTCTAATAGGATCTCTTCAACTCTAATTACTGGATCGTCTTTGACTTCAGCTAGTTCGTTTAAGATTATCTTGCGCTCTGTTTTGAATTTGTTAGCATCAAATTGTTCTCCAAAAAAAAGGTCTGAAAGGATCGTTGCAGCTTCAGGCAGTTTATCAGTTGTAACATCCATTGTCCCTAAAACTTGTTCTCTGTCAGTGTAGAAATCTAATATACCTCCGTGATTTTCTACTTTTCGCGATAGTTTTATACGCTGATCCGAACCTCCAGCAAGCATATGTTCCAGAAAATGAGCGATCCCCGCTTGCTCTTTAGGTTCCTGGTTTGATCCATACTTTACACCCACTGACAACTGGACAGTATTAGAAAATGGTCGTGAATAAAGTAGTACGGTTAAACCGTTTGAAAGTTTTTTCCTATGCCAAACTAGATTAGTTGACATAGAGATAACATGGAATGTGCTACTAAAATAGTTTACATTAATACCCGATGTCATATGTGGATTTGAGAACTTTTCTTTTAGTTCCACTATTTTGCTTGAATCTCTGGTTGTCCACAAACATCAGCAGAGACATCCATGGTTATGAAGAAAGAATAGTCAATGGGCGTCAACATCATTTGGGATGTCACCAAATACGGTGCTTTGAATACCCTTTTTCGCTGTTTAGTGGTAAATTTCATTTGCTTTACTTAGAATAGCATCTTTGGGTGTAAAATTTAGGTATTGTCATGGCAAATTATGTTGCAGTTAAAC
>JAAZFA010000072.1 GCA_012511995.1 Thermoproteota archaeon
GGTAACAATATATTTGAAACAAATTTTAATTTTGATGTAGAGTTGCGGTTGGGTGCAGGAGCATTTGTTGCCGGTGAAGAAACTGCGATTTTAGCCTCTGTTGAAGGTCGTCGTGCCATGCCTCGTCCAAGGCCTCCATACCCTGCTAACTCAGGTTTATGGGGTAAACCAACACTTATCCAAAACGTGGAGACGCTAGCAAACATTCCACTGATAATTCAGAACAGTGCGGCATGGTTTGCAAGAACTGGCACTCCCAAATGTACAGGCACAAAATGTTTCTCGATAACAGGTAAAATAAAGAATCCGGGAATAATAGAGGTGCCTATGGGCATGACTCTGCGAGATGTTGTTTTTGATATCGGTGGAGGCGTGTCTGATGGTAAAAAATTCAAAGCCGTTCTAATCGGTGGTCCCTCAGGGGGTTGCTTGCCAGAGCAACTGCTTGAAACGGCAATAGATTACGATTCCCTAATCAACGTTGGTGCGATTATGGGTTCGGGTGGTATCGTCGTGTTGGATGAGGATGATTGCATGGTCGACACTGCACGGTATTTTACTGATTTTTGTGTGGATGAATCATGCGGACGATGTACTCCTTGCAGAGCTGGATTGCCAAGGATGCTTGAGATTTTCGATAAAATTACACATGGACAAGGGTTAATGAGTGACATAGGAACATTGGAAAAGGCAAGTATTTTCGTCCGAGACATGAGCCTTTGTGGGCTTGGACAAACAGCACCCAACCCAGTTATAACTACTCTACGTTACTTCAAAGATGAATACATTAGCCACATACTCGAGAAGAAGTGCGAGGCGGGTAAATGTTACAAGACAAGAGATGAGGCTGTTATCAAATGAGCCGCCGAATCGACCAAAACACTGTAAAACTGAGGATTAACGGAATACAACTCGAAGTCCCGGAAGGCATAACGATCCTTAAAGCAGCAGAAACAAACGGTGTCGAAATTCCGACGTTATGTGAATTACAAGGTTTAACTCCCTATGGTGGCTGTCGGTTATGTGTAGTAGAAATCAGTGGGACAACCAAACTTTTTCCCGCATGCACCACGCCAGCCGCGTCAGGGATGGAAATAACGACGCATTCACCTAAGCTCTTTGAATACCGCAAGCTGGTACTGCAAACGTTACTAGCTGAACGGACCCATATCTGTGCAGTCTGTGTAGCTAACGAACACTGTGAGTTACAAGCACAAGCAAACAACCATGGCGTCGACCATGTTATGTATGAGCGGAACTGGAGTTGTGAAGAAGTCGATTCAACCCATGACTTTCTTGTCATTGATCGGAACCGATGTATTCTATGCACAAGATGCATCAGAGTCTGCGATCAAATAGAAGGTGCTCATACCCTTGATTTGAAATTACGTGGCAAAAATACAAACGTCATTATGGATCAAGATCAAAAATGGGGTGATGCTAAAAGTTGCACTTCATGTCGAAAATGTGCAAAAGTTTGCCCCGTCGGGGCTATATACATCGAGGGTGAAATGATAGAGTTAACAAAAGACCGCGACATTGCAGCGTTTTTAACTAAACGGAGGAACCGCCAGAAATGATTACCGAATCCAAAGTGCGGTTGGCAACTATTTGGTTAAGTGGTTGTTCAGGTTGTCATATGTCCTTTCTTGATTTAGACGAACGACTTGTGGATTTAGCAAAAAAAATAACTCTTGTACATAGTCCTATTGCGGATATCAAAGAATTCCCGGAAAACGTAGACGTCACACTAATTGAAGGAGCGGTAGCAAATGAGGACCAAAAAGCGATGTTGGTTAAGGCTCGAAGTAGAACCAAACTGTTAGTTTCTTTAGGTGATTGTGCCGTTACTGGCAACGTAACTGCATTACGAAATGCTTGGGAGCACAGCGATCAAGCAGTCCTCAAACGTGCATACGCTGATCAATCAAACAAGAACCCGCAAATACCAAATTTGGTTCCGAAACTACTCGTTCATGCAAGACCCTTACATGAAGTCGTTACAGTCGACCATTATATACCTGGTTGCCCGCCCAATGCTGACCTAATTAACTATGTATTAACCGAGTTACTGGCAGGTAGGCAACCGGTTATGGAGGGAAGGTCAAAGTATGGTTGAAAAAAAAATCCATATTGATCCTGTAACACGAATCGAAGGACATGCCAAAGTGGCGATTTTGTTAAACGAAGATGACGTGGTAAAGGAGGCGCTCTTTAAAGTAGTCGATTTCCGTGGATTCGAGAAATTCACTGAAGGTCGTCCTTTCTATGAGATGCCTGCGATAACTTCGCGTTCCTGTGGAATCTGCCCTGTTGCACACCTCATAGCCAGTGCCAAAGCATGTGATCAAATCGTAGGTATAAACCCGCCTAAAACTGCCGTGCTCCTTAGACGCTTAATGCATATGGGGCAAATCATTCAGTCGCACGCTTTGAATTTTTTTCATTTGTCTTCACCTGACTTGCTTTTAGGCTTCGATTCTGAACCAGCCAAACGCAACATATTTGGTTTGATTGAAAAAGAACCTGAATTGGCTTTACGGGGTATTAAGCTAAGAAAGTTTGGGCAAGAAATAATCGAAAAAGTCGCCGGTAAAAAAATACATTCAAGCAAATGGGTGCAACCCGGGGGAGCTAAATGGCCTCTTACACAAGAACATGCTGATTACCTGCGTGGATATCTTCCTGAGGCACTTGAGGCTACACAGAAGACACTTGATATGTGGAAACAGATGCTCGATGGTTTGCAGGAGGAAGTGGAGAATTTCGGTAACTTCCAAACCTATCATATGGGTTTAGTAACGACAAATGGCCAATTAGATTTCTACGATGGAAAAATTCGTATTATAGGTCCAATGGGTAAAGTTGTTGATGAATGTGTTGACTTCACAAAATATGGCGATTATATCGGGGAAGCAGTTGAGCCTTGGTCTTACATGAAGTTTCCCTACTACAAACCTGTTGGTTACCCAAACGGTGCCTACCGCGTCGGTCCATTAGCTCGACTCAACGTTGCTGATAGTTGCGGGACACCATTAGCAGACGAAGAATTAAAGTGGTTTAAGCAATTGGGAAAAAACGGGGTTGTACAAAGTACGTTTCATTATCACACTGCTCGTTTAATTGAAATCTTGTCATGTATAGAAACTACCAGTCAGCTTCTTGAACATCCAGACATACACTCTAAACATGTAACCTCTAAAGTATTAATCAACAACTTTGAAGGGATCGGCGTTGCAGAAGCCCCACGAGGCACATTAATTCACCACTACAAAGTAAACGAGCAGGGTATGATAACCTGGAATAATATGGTCATCGCAACCGAACACAGCAACATAGCCTATAACATGGCGGTCACGCAAGTAGCCAAGAAATATGTAAAAGCACGTGAGCTGCAAGAGGGCATGCTCAACCGGGTTGAAGCGGTTGTCCGAGCGTTTGATCCCTGTTTGAGCTGTGCAACCCATGCTATAGGCCAAATGCCTCTTGAAATACAACTTATCGATGCAAGTGGTACCCTATTAGATCGCAAAATACGGTGAAATTAAATTCAGCATAATTTTAAATTCTAACTTATACAATTGCATATTAGAGGTCAAATGAGCAGGCAGATACTCGTTATATTGGCAGTAACCTTACTGGCTTTAAGTGTGGTTACCGTAGTCGCACAAGAAACAGTCACACCGACGCCTGAAACAACCCCGACTCCTACTCCAACATCTTCGCCTACTCCACTTCCAACACCTACACCCACTCCCAC
Organism: Thermoproteota archaeon; assembly: GCA_012511995.1. Lineage (GTDB taxonomy): Archaea > Thermoproteota > Bathyarchaeia > Bathyarchaeales > Bathycorpusculaceae > Bathycorpusculum. The sequence goes on from JAAZFA010000072.1 coordinate 3,761, forward strand.
GATGTCTCCAACTCCTATAGTTACTCCAGCTGCAAGCGCTACACCGGCCGAGCAACCGCTAACTCCTGAACCAACGACAACTCCGATTCCCATTCTAACACCGGACCCTACAGCAATCGTAGTCCCCGGCTCAGCCTTAACTGTAACTAACGACTCCTTCTATGAACTCCTCTGCAGATTTGACATACTAAACTTGGCAAAGCTGATTGTTATTGGCATTTGCATAATGTGGGTGTTTATTATTCTAGCCTCAGTTGACAAGAAATTCACAAAAAAACATTAGCGCTATCCATCTTGCAGGTCTCTGGGGACTCAGCTTAAATTGGAGAA
>JAAZFA010000429.1 GCA_012511995.1 Thermoproteota archaeon
AGCACCCCATAGTGTATCAGGCATTATTCAACTTTATGCTAAGCATAGGATTACTTCAAACTGTTATTCTAGCAATGCGACTGTGGGTTCACTCTCCAACTAGTAAAACTGCCGAAACTATCGGTAACATGATATTTTGGTTGGGTGGTGCGATTGTAACTTCGGTATATTTAATGGCTGGAACATTAAGTGGCTGGTTTGTTTTTTGGCCTTTTTTGATCATATTAGGAGGCGCTTCGTTGATAGCCCAATTCTGCGTCTATATTATTAGGAGACGCTATTGTCGCTGATTTTTTTTGCTTTTTTTAATATTTTGAGACTAGTTACTTTTAAATATCCGTGCATAGTGGTTTAGGTGCACAAATAAGGTGTAACGATGCCAAAGCAAGAAAAAGGTAAATCACATTCAATTCGGCCAGTTAGCAGACGTCCACCAAGCTGGTGCAAGTACCAGCCTGAAGAGGTAGAAGCCTTCATTATCAAACTCGCTAAAGAGGGTCATGGAATGAGTGCAATAGGCACAATCTTACGCGATCAATATGCTATTCCACTTGTTAAACCCATTACTGGAAGATCCATAAGCGACACATTAAGAGCAACCGGCTTAATAGCTGCTATGCCTGAAGACTTATCTCACCTTATGAAGAAGGCGCAAGGTCTTGCAGTTCATATGGATAAGAACAAAAAAGACCTTCACAACAAACGTAACATGCAAATCATAGAAGCACGCATCCACAAGCTTAGTCGCTACTATAAACGCGAAGGCGTTTTAGCTAAAAACTGGAAATACGTAGCAAAAATTGCTTCCGTAACCTAATCTTTCCCTCTTTAGGATTAAAGTTATTCTTACTTGTAATGCACCAGCTTTAAATCCAATCAATCATTCTCTTTGCAGAAGTGACCTTGTATGGCGCTTTCCGAAAATGTAACAAAATTCTTAGCTCAAGCAGATGAAGCTGCAAAAGTGATTAAGGAAACTGTTGAAAAGGATGAATTTGTAAGTTGTTTCTCGCATCTTGATGCGGATGGAGTGGCCGCTGCAGGTATTATTTCAAAAATGCTTAGTCGTCTCGATGCGAGATATCGTATCCGCGTCATGCAATGGGTGGACGAAAAAATTATCGCTGAAATCACCGCTGGTAAACCTCAACTCGTTATTTTGACTGACTTTGGTAGTGGATATCTTGATTTGCTTAACGAAAAAATTCCTAATAACAAGATTCTGATTTTAGACCATCATCAGATTACAGGGAATCAGGATAATCCAAACTTTACCATGCTTAATCCTCATGTTTATGGTATCGATGGTGCAACTGAAGTTAGTGGTTCGGGTGTTGCTTATTTTGCCGCTAAAGCTGTTAATCCTCTTAATGTTGATTGTGCTCCAATAGCGTTAGTTGGTGCTTTGGGTGATATGCAAGATAAATATGAAGGCCGTAGCCTAAAGGGGTTGAACGAGTTGATAGTTAATGACGCTGTTTCAACTGGTCTTTTAAATGTGGAAAAGGACTTGACTTTTTTTGGTCGTGAGACTCGCGCTATTCATCGGATGTTGGTGACAACCACTAATCCGTTCATTCCAGGGTTGAGTGGGCAAGAAACGGAGTCTCTTAATTTTGTAACCAATCTTGGTATCCCTCTTAAGCAAGGTGATAAACTGCGGTCGCTTTGCGATTTAAACGTTGAAGAACGTAAAAAACTTTGCACAGCCATAGCCGATTATCTACTTTCAAAAGGGTTACATACAGAAGTCGATAACCTCATCGGTAATATCTACGTGTTTACAAAAGAGGAACCAAACACTGCTCTGCGTGATGGTAGGGAATTTTCAGTGTTATTAAACTCGACTGGTCGTATGGATCGCCCAAGCTTAGGGATTGCGATCTGTATGGGAGACCGTAAAGCAGCTCTAGAAGAAGCTAACAAGATTCTTGAGGATTATCGCAAGAGCATCAACAAATACCTTGGTTGGGTAAGCGAAAAACCAGAGCGTTTACGAGAGTTTCAAAACATCTATGTTATCTACGGTGAAGACGCTATTAACGAAAAAATTATCGGTACTGTCTCAAGCATTTTAGTCTCAAGCCTTACTAATAGTTTAAAACCATTATTGGCGTTTGCTAACATTGAAACTGAGAAAGCAGCCAAGTTTTCTGGTCGGACAACTGAAGCTGCACTTAAAAAGGGTGTTAATCTTGGGGATGTTATGCGTTTAGCTTCGGAAGCTAATGGTGGTAAAGGTGGAGGGCACAATATTGCAGCGGGTGCACAAGTTCCTTTAGATAAAGTTGAAGCTTTTATTAATACTGCGGATGAATTGGTTGGTAAGCAGTTAAAGGGGGAGAAGCTTGCAAGCAAAAATTCTGCTTGAGTACCATGATGAAAAAATGGCTGAAGCAATTGCTGAGGCGATTTCTCCTGAGAACTTTAAAGCACCTTCTGGTTTGAAAATAAACACAGTTAGAGATAAAAATTTTGTAGTTACCCAAGTTGAACATCTTGGAAATTTAGCCACTTTCATTGCTACTATTGATGATCTGCTTTTTAGTGCTTCAACCGCGGAAAAAACCGTGAAAACGATCAGAGAAAAATAAGGTTAATCGACTTTCTTTTTGAGTTTACCCCATTCTTCCTGAATTCTGCCTTCAGTTTGCTCCAGCTTGCCTTCACTTTGTTTCATCCAACCTTTGCTCTGTTTCTGTTTGCCTTTTACTTCATCTTCACTCAAAAGATACACCTCCAATAATTATCTATATTGAAAGTGTTTAACTATGGATTATTATTGATGTGTGATTACGAACAGCTGTTACAATTTGTGAGTTATATACTAAAAAAGAATTAAAGAAATTTTGAGATTATTTCTTATTCATAAGATATTCATGCATTGCTTTTGCTGCACGTTTACCAGCACCCATGGCGCTTATAACCGTGGCTGCGCCTGTTGCGACGTCTCCACCAGCATAGACTCCGTCAAGACTAGTTTTTCCGTCTTCATTGACTTTGATTGTACCGTATCGTGGGTCACTTTCTAAGCCTTCAGTTGTTCTTTGGATGATTGGGTTGGGTGTTTGACCTATTGCGATGATTACTGTGTCAGTTTCGATTATAAATTCTGAGCCTGGTATTGGTTTAACTCCTCGTCGTCCTTTTGCATCTGGTTCGGTGAGTTCCATGGCGATGCATTTCATGGCTTTAACCCAGCCTTTGCTGTCACCGTAAAATTCGAGGGGGGCTGCTAAGAATTTGCAGACTAAGCCTTCTTCTTCTGCGTTTTCGATTTCTTCATGTCTTGCGGGAAGTTCTTCTCTTCCACGTCTATATAGCAGACAAACTGATGAGCCTAGTCTCATGCTGCTTCTTGCGCAGTCCATGGCTACGTTTCCGCCGCCGATGACGACTACGTGTTTGCCTATTCTGATTGGTGTGTCGTATTCTGGGAATTGGAATGCTTTCATCAAGTTAACGCGGATGAGGAATTCGTTGGCGCTGTATATTCCGCCGAGGTTCTCTCCGGGGCAACCTGTAAAGGTTGGTAAACCGGCGCCTGAACCGATGAATACTGCGTCGTAACCGCCTTCTTTCATCAATTCGGGTATTGTGTGGATTCGGCCTACTAGGTTGCCAAGTTTTAAGTTAGCGCCGAGGTTTTGGACGTAGTTGACTTCGTTTTGTACTATTGCTTTAGGTAAGCGGAATTCGGGTATGCCATATGAGAGCACTCCGCCGCCGACATGTAGTGCTTCAAATATTGTGATTTCGTGTCCTAGTTTAACTAGGTCTGCTGCGACAGTTAATCCGGCTGGGCCGGCGCCGATAACTGCGACTTTTTTACCTGTTGGTGGTGCTTTGGGTGGTAGTTGTGCTCCGTTTTCGCTTTCCCAGTCAGCTAAGAAGCGTTCTAAGCGTCCTATGCTTATTGGGTCGCCTATTCGACCGATGACGCATTTGCTTTGGCACTGTACTTCCTGAGGGCATACGCGTCCACAGACTGCTGGTAGTGCATTTTTGTTTTTGATAATTGAGATGCCTTCAGCGTAATTTTTTTCTTTGATGCATTTTATGAATTGTGGAATTGGGACTTCTACGGGGCAACCTGCTACACAGTGTGGGTTTGGGCAGCCTAA
>JAAZFA010000430.1 GCA_012511995.1 Thermoproteota archaeon
GCCTCGCAAACAATGTTTTTATTTTGAACTTCGTAACAGAATCATTCTCATAACTCCATGAACTTAGCCAATCACTAAACACTTCTCTAAGAGCCCTAAAATCAGGCTCTATGAGTTCTAAAGCTTTCTGATTGTGGAAGTCAGACATATTATTCACACGGATGAGACTCTTTGCTATCTCACGAGGTGCATCTGCTTTAGAAGCCATCATAGATGCTTGCCATAAAGCTTTTGACTGTGCATGTACGAGTTGCACAGCTTCCTTAATTTCATCAGCCTTAGACTGATCAGGTTCATTTTTCTGTAAATCAGCTGTTAGCTCCGTAACACTCATTAACAGACGCTGAATAAACTTCTTAGAAACTTCAATATCAAATTGTTGAGAAAATTTTGCGATTGTTCGTAATACGAAATTAACTAAACCACTGATAACACCCTCTTGCTTAAGGGCATTTAGAAAATACATCGTTTTATGAAACTCTGTTGAACCTAACTCATATTCAACAATTAAAGATGCGTTATACCTTCTCTGATAAGGCAAATATGTTATCTTAATTAACTCGTAACAAACTTGAAAAACATTAAAGTCTCTTTGAATCATGTCAGAGTTATAGACATCTATTTGACTCAAATATTTATTAAGATCGATACGATATTTTGTCTCATTTTTATTTGTTATATTATCATCGCCAGTTAAAAAAACGGTGCTTAGATATGGAATAAGTTTTTTATCATGAGCACGAATCTCACGATGATTAAAAATATCATCACCCCACTGTTTATCTAAATTCTGAATTTTTTTATCTAATTCTTCGTCATTTAAATCGTTATTTTTTTGAACAAACTCTTTAAAAAACTGGTTCTTAATTAAATCTAAATCATCTAAAGCCAATGCTCTATCATTCATGACCTCAAACAAAGTATAGGCATCATCAACCGCACCGGTTTGAATAACACAAAGCTTAACTTGATTTAAAAAATCATAAATTAACTCATGCATTTGGACTAAATATGACCGCATTGGATTTCTTTTTGAGTCATCTCCTTTAAGCCTCAACTCCTCTTCAGTTATACACTCGAACTCTTTAAAAATTGTATACAAAGCAGTCGTATAAACCTGTTCTGTTTCTGACATGTTATTGAGCTCTAAAATATCAAAACTCTTTACTCTTTGTTGTGTATCAAAGAAAAAATGGGTCAAAACTTTAGCTAAGTTTGCATTGTAAGATTCTCTGTCGTAATGCAGATTCAAGTTGTCATTTTTTATACACTCATTTAAATTTTTAATTGTTGACTCTTTAAACATAGCCACATCTAAGTCAGCTAGCGAGTAAAAGTCTTTCGCTTTACAGATCCAAAGATCTTTATAAATCTTATCTAACGGACTTTCTGTTTCATCAGGTAACTCACCTGCTTCGTGCATCTTAGCTCGATTATGCATCGCTTCCATTTTGTCTTCATCAGCGAGATCGGTAATATACTCTGCTACCTTTTTAAATTGATTAAAGACCTCCTTGTCTCTGAAAAGAAAACGAGCTGATTCACTTAGTCTTTCACTTAAAGCTCGAAGTCTCCCGCAACGTCCGTCTTCTATTTCCAAAAGAAGGAGCTGCCTAATTATTGTAAAATTAATATAATTTGCTAAAAATAAAGTCGTTATCCTTTGTTGGCCATCAATAAGAGAGTGTTCATCACTGTTATCACTAGCTACTGTAACAACAGCACCAGCAAAATAATCTTGGCTTTGCTCATTAGAAAGCTTTTGACTATCTTTGGAGTTACTTCTATTTTCATTCCAGTCTTTAATTAACTGTGCCACTCTTGATTCATCCCATCTATAAGGGCGCTGGTAATGTGGCACTTTTAGTGAGAAATAATCACTAGGATTAGCTTCCTTCACTAATGTCCCAACTTGATAAAAATTTCTTAAAATAGCCCCTTTTAAATCCACAACCAATCTCCTTTAATTAAACTGCTTCATAAAACAAGTTTTATTTTTTAATCTATTTAATCTTAAATTAAATTTTCCTAAAATGGCCCAACCTACACTTAAAAACCGTTTTTATATTAATGAACAAAAACATTTTAGTTATCTGATGCGATTAAAGTTAGAAATAGGCTATAAACAGCCATGTCATTTGCAAATTAAAATTAATAACCACAAAAAAGGGAGCGTCTCTCAACGCTCCCTCATTTACTTATTCACTACACCAAAAGCTTAAACACTTGCTTTTGCCTTAGCAGCTTCTAGTTCTTCGATCATAATCTCGCGGATTCTAAACTTCTGAATCTTACCGCTAGCTGTCATTGGGCATTCCTCAGCAAAACGGATATAACGAGGGATCTTCTGACGAGAAATCTGACCTGCACAGAACTCACGAACCTCTTCTTCGCTAAGCACAGCATCTTCTTTAAGCATGATCCAAGCGCAAAGCTCCTCACCATAAACATCATCAGGCACACCAACAACTTGAACGTCTTGAATCGCTGGGTGAGTGTAGAGGAACTCCTCAATCTCACGTGGGAATAAGTTTTCACCACCACGAATCACGAGATCTTTAATGCGACCAACGATATTACAGTAAC
>JAAZFA010000431.1 GCA_012511995.1 Thermoproteota archaeon
AACACTAAAAAACCCCATTAGAGTTTCCTATCAGCGCAATAAAGAAGAGCGGGTCCGTAGCTCAGTCAGGCTAGAGCATCGGACTTTTAATCCGAGGGTCGCGGGTTCAACTCCCGTCGGACCCGCCTAGGTCCCCTGGCATTTATACCGTATTCTCTGTTTTCTCCTTCCTCTTTTTTTATTCCTAGAATACTTAGCGCACGCTCCAATTTTGGCAGTTTTTCAGGCAAAGAACCGCAGTGTATGGATTGCGTTTTTTGGTGTGGGCGCTGTTCCGAGCCGTCCTTAGTTGGCAGAAAATCAGTTAATCGCATAGCTTCAAGCGAGGCATGTTCCTTATTTCGCCCTAAAGGCAAGCGACCAAAGGAGGGCGTTCCATGAATAAACCTAAGCCCAGGCTCCATCGTTTATGGCGTTTGCTTCTGTTTCCCTTCATTGTACCGCTGTGGCTACTGGGCTGGATACTCTACTATTTTGGAGAGGGCTTGAGACCTACTTGTTGCTCCGAGATTGCAATGAAGGGCAAGAGACCAGTCAATCGTGTTGCATCTAGCGAAGCATGCGAACGATTCAAGCATAGCGTTCAAAGGCAAGGTTCGGAGGCTCAAGTTTGAGAAAATACAAGACCTGGGCATACCTAAACGCTGAAGGCAAAGTTTTTTTCGGCGACGTCTTCCCAGACGGAGAAGTTCCCGTACAGAGCATAATTTCTCAACAAGCAACCTTAGCTGGCGTAGAGGGCACAGAAAAGGTGTTCTTGGTAGACTGGAAAGAACTAACCGTTCAGCAACAAGACGCCCTTCTCAGCATAATCAGCAAAAGAAGCGGCGCAAGCAAAGACGTAATTCTAAAAGAAATACTAAAAGTTGGCCTGCCTTTGCGCGAGCGATACACTGAAGGCGCCGGAACAAGCCAACTGGGACTTTTCACTTAGGAGGCATAAAGGATGAACCTAGTTCTTGGAAGAGCACAAGCAGTTGATTGGCTCATAGACGAAAGATGGATCGTCCTAAGTTTCTTTGGTGGCTTCCCGCAATACTTAGAGCACCTCTACTTTACGCCCGGAACACCGAAAAATGATGAATTTGATGTAATGGCAGCCACCGTCGTAATCAACGGATTAAACGGCATAGCACCTTTCTACAGAATAAGAGACACCGTTGAAAACCGAAACTTTGAGAGCAGCCCTATCCGAGCTTAATGACAAGCCATTGCTGACGCTGGCAGAGCTTGACAAAAGCATCGAACACTACAGGCAGTGCATAAGAAAAATCGTTCTCCCAACGCTCTGGTGATTTTTAAAATGGCAGGCTCAAATGATAGAAGTCAAAACTTTTCGTCTTCAAAGTCAAAAGTCAAATTTGACTTCACTACTGTCCGCACCCGCGTCATACCTATACTAAAACGTGTACAAGTCGGTGATTATCCTGCCAAGATCGGGCGCACGTATGGTTGGGGCAAACAACATGTATCTTACTACCTAAACAAGCTCCAAAAAGCAGGCTTAATATGCCGAAAGAAGCGAAGTACCGCTGTGTTTTTTGAGTTGACGCTTAGAGGTCAAAATTTTCTCGGGTCATGTGAGGGCGTCCTCTTCGGGTCGGGCGTGTTCCGTCTGGAGAAGGTGCAGTATCGTTATCCGATTTTAGCCGAGGGCTTGCTTCCATCAGATTTCCGTAGGGTTGAGATGCAGAATTGGACGGCTCTTTTGGGCTTAGAGCAGGGCGTAAAAGTCAGGCACACTAGCCGTAGCTGGATTGTTCATGTGGAAACTTTATACGGGCGCAGTTCCGGGGAGTTGTTTACTTTGTCTAAGAATTTGGCTGACCGAGTGGCTAAGGGGTTAATGGTGAAGTATGGCTGCCGATTATCTGAGGGTGAGATTTGCAGAGGGCATGAAATAGCCATCGATGACCCAGTGGCCAGTTACTTAGCAGGTACTTCACAGTGAGCGTTCCCGGGAAAGCCCGTATGGACCATAGCCCCGGAGAATTAGAGGGCGAGATTGATTTCACGCAAAGAGACATGGCAATTGAATATTTGCTGATGCCTGAGCGGGTTAAGAAGCTGGAGGGGCAACTTGCCGCTTTGAACTGTGACTTGGAGCGTATCGGTGGTTGTTTGGACAAGTTGACGGCAGTTTTGGGAAAACTAACTGAAGGGCAAGCTGAAGGCCAAACCGAAAACCACGCACCTAAAGGCGGTGGAGGCAACGATTATGTGGCTTAACAGCGCCCACAGAAGTGCTTTTTTGTCTGTGAAAACCTGTTCAAAAGCATTTTTAGCACATAGCCGTGGGCATGGGAAAAGTCCATGCTTTTCAGAAGCCGCTTTTCTGCGGTTAATTGGTGTAGATGCCAGAGCGTTAAAACTTGCTTGTGTTGATGGAGCGAAAACCTTGGAGTGTGCACTTTGACATGGACGCAAGCGATGGACCTGTTCAAAACAACGGCTATTTCAGCCCAAAACATACTAAAAAAGAAGCGTAGCCAAGCTGACAAGGTTGGAAAGTTAAAGTACCTACTTGCCAAAAACAAGAAACTATACCGAGACGTAGCCGAAATAAAGCTACTGCTTCGGGTAATCTTTGCAGGCCTAAAAGATTCTTTACACTTTGAAAAGTCGCTTATCGAAGAGGCAGCCTGCGAAGATGAGATTGACAGGGCAATTCTTCAGGTGCTGTTTGAAGCAGGCGCTCCCGGATTGCTGCCCAAAGACATAGCCGCCAAATTGGTTGA
>JAAZFA010000432.1 GCA_012511995.1 Thermoproteota archaeon
GGCCACCGCCGTCCTGGATGTGGAGGACTGCAACGTAAGCGAGCTGGAAGAGTTGTAAGTTAGGAGTTTGGATTTTGGAGTTGAAAGTTAGGAGTTAAGTGTTGTATAGCATGACATATTTGACACTTTTTGGGCACTCTTAGGAAATCTGTTGGAAGCCTTGGCCCCCTAGGGGGCGGCTAACAATTGTTTTCATAGCAAAACATTTTTTACACTTTTTCTTTTCGTTCTTTGAAATTTTGGGAAACAAGTTACCAATCTACTGGTGTCTGAAATTGAAATACCTGTACAATTTCATTATTCTGGCGTATTACTAAAGACTGATTGTCTATGTTTACCTCTGCTACTACATAAGTGTATCTAAGATCTTTATTGACCTTAAAAGACTCTGTCTGAAGTTTGAGGATTGAATCGCCCCGGATAAATCGGATAAAGTAAACGATGCCTGAAACCAGAGGTATTTTTTGGTTCACATCAATGGATTGGTCAAAGCGATACAGTGAAGGCAAAGAACAACGCATCTCATTAGGTGTCTTATGTTTCAAAACACCATAACGGTGGTTTGCGTTGTGGAAGCTGGTAAACTCTTTAGCTTCAAGGCAAAGATGATCAAAGTTCTGGAACTGTATGGCCCGCAGAAAGTGTTTATCCAGGGTATTGTTGAACTTTTCAATAATGCCATTTCTCCAGGGCTCACCCAAAGGAATAAATACTGGTGCAACATTTAATGCCAGGGCCAGTCTTACAACAGCATTAAAACTTCTTGGATGTCTGTTACTACCTCTAAAGGCCAGCTCATTATCCATTTGCAGGGCATCTGGCATACCATGAGAAGACCAAAATGAGACGAGAGTATCCATAACCTCTGCTGTAATCTTTGTCCGAACTGGACGAATAAAACAGCTGCGACATTCTGTGTCAATAATGTTGACCGTGTAAAATCGACCGTCACCCTTAATGTATCTTGGTCCTACTAGATCCATTTGGTGTGAATGGAAGAATAGGGTTGGATAATCCTGATCGGACTTCCTGTTTGATACTTTAGGTTTTTTATTTAGCCCCGACCTGGTTAGTATCCTGTTAATTGTCCATACAGGAGGTGGTGTCTGACCTAAATGATGCATAGCATACTGAATAGCAATAGCCCCAGTTTGTGCAAGTTTTTGCCCTTCAAGCATTTTCCTGGCCGAAACTACTTGTTGCTCAGTATTATGAGAGATCTTGGAAGGTTTTGTTTTAGGGGCTTTTGATTTTCCCTTATACCATTCTCCACGGCCTTCATGAGACTGATACCGATGCAGCCAAAAGTAAAACCATTGACGACTCTTCTTGAATACCCGTACAATGTGACTAACCTTTTTACCGGACTCAAAAAGCCTGATTGCTTGTTTCCTTTCCTCGTAAGTGTCCATGCTTTTAACGGAGTTTTACGAGATATGTCAAAGAACGATAAAGAAAAAATTAAAAAAAGTGTTAAATATGTTGTGCTACAAAAAAGTGTCAAATATGTTGTGCAACTTATCAGTTAAGAATTAGAAGCTGAAAGGTCTTCGCCCCGAAGGGGCAGCTCAATTCAACTCCAGACAACGTCTGGAGGTATAGCCAACTCATACAGTCTGCTTTTACGCCCCGAAGGGGCAGCTCAATTCAATGCTAATCTCTAATCTGCCCTTTCAGGGCGAATCGCCAACCACCAATATCCTTATCGCAGGGCGCTGCCC
>JAAZFA010000433.1 GCA_012511995.1 Thermoproteota archaeon
AACATCCTCAAAATCCACTGATACAAGCATCTCCAAGGGAAAACTGCTGCTCATCCCGTAGTAAGTCGCTGGCACGACGTTTCCATCTTTATCCGCAAAGCTGTCGGTGACCACAATTCGGCTTGGCACCACGATTTCCTTGTAGACACCTACACTATAGAAGTCTTTGCCCTCAGGCGAACGCATACTGCTAAAGGATTTTCCCCCAACCCGAAGATCAATCTTGCAAACTGGTGCAGTGAATCCTTTAGGTCCCCACCACTGCATGAACCGTTCACATTCAGTCCACGCCTTCCAGACAAGTTCGCGGGGCGCATCAAAAACACGAGTTATGACAACCTCTGGTTTATCAGGGGCTCCAACATTATTAGTGAGATGTTTTTCGCTCAAAAATTTAAACCTCCATTTCCTTGATTAGAATGGCTTCACAATATGGGTTTTTTCGGGAGACATATAAGAATTTGTGACTTGTGACTGTGAAACCGCTGTAGCAAAGCGCGAAGTGAATAATCCAAAGTATTTATTAATCCAAATGGCTGTGTGCCTGCTGATTAAAGAAAAAATGAAGCAGACAGGTTGAATAGGAACCGCACGTTCAAGTTATCAGCGCATGCTATCCATGTGGTCATCAATCATAAGTGTCAAGGAGCTGTTTACTCCGGATACTTGCTTTATCTTTAATCTAGTTATGTTTCTGAGTTCCTCAATAGAGAGCGCTTTGACTTTTACTAAAAAATCGTAAACGCCATATAGGGCGTGTGCTTCTTCCACTCCATCAACCATCTTTAGGCTTTCTAAGACTCTTATCTTGAGAGTCTAAATCCGCGTTTAACAATATTACTGCCGATATCAATTTTTAAACCTCGTTAAAACAGCACAAGCGCCGAAGAACTAGTTAAAACTGTGTTGTTGCATAAATGAACCCACAACCTGACGCATGGCAGCATCAACTAGAGAATGCTTACCCTAACCCGCCGCTGATTAAGCAAAGAAGAAATAGGACTTGGCTACAAAGCAGAGTCTATGGAAATTTTTTTCTTGCCTAAAGAGGCGGTGCTCCTGGAGTTTAAGCGTGTAAACGGCTCCGGCTAGCTAACCAACTATCGCCTAATTCTTTACGAGCATGAACCAGGCCATTTAGAGGGGGCATACACCAGAGATTTATGCGTTAAAGGATTTTAAGAAGGCCAAAGTTAAGGGTTCAACTTTAAACGTATACTTTATGGGCAGTAAACAAGCCAGCATCTCCCTCCCAAGCGATTCGACTGCCTTACTGGGGGAAATCAAGGAGTATATAGAGAAAGCAGTGGAATTTTGCAGATAGACGCAAAAGTGTAGATTATGATGAGGCTTGCCAGAAGAGATAAACTTTCATTTGCAGAAGTACTGCGGGGAGTTTAATGTTCCCAGCGATGCTGCCGTCTGGATTTCTTTAACCCACTTCTCGATGTCAGGCGGTAACAAACTTACCCAATGCAGTTTGCCGGATTGGTCAGGGTATGTAACTTCAAGTGCATTACCGTCAGCGTAGCCTCTATTGAGCGACTCATTCTTTATCATAACCAAAGTCACAGCTGACAGAGGAATCTCCATAGGCGGGAAGCTTCCCTGACCCGATAGCAGAAGCCTTTTGCTGGTTAAAGTCATGTGAATCCGGTACATGTTTAGTTTGGTCATACTGCTTAGCTTAAGGAAAATGTTTCCTTAATCAAACCCCAGCGGCTTAACGTTATCTGAGTTCATGATGATTTTTTCGTCTGAGGCTAAATTTACAGGTGTAACCGTTACGGTTGGTGTTGGAGGGGTGGGTTCGAGGTCTTCAATTTATCTTATAATCAGGTACATTTTTTCTCCTGTAGCGTTTAAGCTATACTTCCTTTCCTCATTTTGGGCAATTAACGGTTCGAGTTTGACGAGGTGAAAGCTCAATGAACCCGTATTCTCGCCGGTAATTTTCATCAATTCAGAAAACGATGTTTGGGGTCTACTGTGAAGTCTATCTATAATTTCTCTGCGGAGACGGTGAGAGATTATTTCATAGGGGTCGAATTCGGGTTGAGTGGTCAATTGTTTCACCGAAATAGCATTGTTTTATGCTGGATTTATGGCCTCTGCAAAACCGGATTAGCATCTGTTTCCAAATCAAGTTGGAAAACAATTTTTACTCATTAAAGGTATTGGCGGCTAAAGTACTCTGTCGGTTTTGGGGATTTTTCTAACCAAATAAGTTACGCCGAAGCAGAGCGCCACCGCAACTGGGCTAACAATCAGGAATTGTTCTGAGTAAATGAGCAGCAGGGGTGCTGAGATTTGACCTGTGTTTGTCATGTATATTCGGCCAGAAAAGGTAAACTTGTGTCTGAAGTGCATGCCAACTATTTTTATCAGTTTAGTGATTTTTTCATAGGTGGCGTTTCTTACTGCCGACGTGTAGTCGAGATTTTTCCGAAAGGTTGTGGCGGCTGACTGCAAACTCTTTTTTGAACCTCGACCGAGTGTTTACGGCGAAGGTTTCTGTGAGCGCTATTTTACCCTTGTTGGCAATTTATGGTTTGAATAGGTTTTTAGCTATAAACACTAAAGAAGCAATAAAAACACCTATTGAACTCAAGAGCACGACCACATAGGTTAGGCTAAATCTGATAGAGCCAAAAAACACCGTTGAATAAATATCAAACCAATCCTTGGATACATCAACGCTTATTCCAGCTTGGCCCGTCAGCAATCCTCTAATAAAAACCTCAGCCCGTGGATAATCAACAACAAAAAAGATTGTTATAGGAATAAGCGAAATAACTAACAAAGAAAAAAGAACAGCTGACTTATTCTTACTCTTCATACCCCTCGCCAAGAAACTACTGAGTAACTAGAAAAGAAAGCATTCTCAAGTTAAATTTTACTCTTTACTGCCTCATAACAGGTTTAAGCTATATTCGCTTGCAGTTGGATTAATTAAATAAACCCTTAAGCCTTGCAATCTAAAAAACCATCAAGCCTGTAGGGTTAACATGACAGCGCCGACTAAAGGAAGTTTTAGATTGCCTGCCCGCTTAAGCAATTTGTTTAGAAGAAGAAAAACGGCTGAATTCCTACGGGAAAGCGGGTTCTTCTTCTTTCTAATTAGCCAAGGCAAAACTCTTTAAAGAAAAAGAAGAAAATAACAACTGTGCAACGTTATTGTCTTCTTCTTCCAACTTAAGACCTTCTCATTAACCGAGCCGTTTGTTGGTAGAAAAAAACACCCTGTGCAGCAGCTTTTTTTTCTTCTTTCAAATGAGCGTAGAATATGCAAAAAAATAAGACAACGGATGTTTGCAGTGGAAGATTGTTTTCCATTGTAGACTTAAGTTTGTCCGGCTAAACATCTCTGTCATTTTCTTTAGAGACGGTTAAGCTTCAATTGGATTCTCCGTTGAATAAATTTGGAAGGCATTAGGATAAAAATCAGAGATTAAATCGCTTGTCTAAGCCGTATTCAAAAAACGAGCCGAAATCAGCAGCAC
Source organism: Thermoproteota archaeon (assembly GCA_012511995.1). Classification (GTDB taxonomy): domain Archaea; phylum Thermoproteota; class Bathyarchaeia; order Bathyarchaeales; family Bathycorpusculaceae; genus Bathycorpusculum. The sequence continues at coordinate 3,504 of JAAZFA010000433.1, forward strand.
TATTTATTTTCAATCCCTTAATAACTGACCTGACAAACTCAAAGCTGCAAGTTTCCATCTCTAAGTTCTTAAAACAAGTAGGCACTACTTCAGGACAATCTTTGATAGCAGTTCCATATTCTATGCGGTCACCACTAAAGCGTATTGATGCCCCCTCAGATAGTCTTATGATTATGGCACCATTTACGGCAGACAAATCTTCTATGGTACCATTAGCAACTAGCGAATACAGTTCATTAAAAGAAGAGAGCCATCCTTTTTGGGCAAGATAATAGCGTAAACGATGCTGGTTTTAACTCCTATATTGAATACGAGGTCCCCCAACCTTCTGCAGGATGGCGTTAACCGCTTTATCAGCGTTGTTTGGAAAGAAGGGTCAGAGATAAAAGCCGCATTCCAGATACGAAGAAAGAAATGCGGAATGGATCAGTTAACGAGCCTTCGTGACATGAACAAGCTGAGTATGCTTCCTGCAACTGAAAAATACCTTGTAAACATCTCACAAAAGACCGGCTCACCGGCTTTTTTCAAAGTCAATAATTCTGGCAGTGTCAATTCTTTTTCGACCAGAC
>JAAZFA010000434.1 GCA_012511995.1 Thermoproteota archaeon
AGTTTGAGTATAGTTTCTTTGTAAATTTCAATTGTATTAAGGTATTCTTGAATTTCTATGTGCTCATCAACTGTGTGGTCGAGATGTGAGTCGCCTGGACCATAAGTAACGATTGGCAAATTCATAGACTTACCAAGAATATTCATGTCGCCAGTACCAGTCTTACGCAGTAATGTTGCAGGTTTATTGAGAACTTTGCGGACAGAAGACGATAGAACGTGCACTAAACGGGTGGCTTTGTTGGCTTCAAACGGCTCTACAGTGTCAAGTACGCTGGTTTTAATACCAACTTTTGGGTTGGTATTCTGGTATCCAGCAATGATTTTCATCATTTTGTCATAAACCTGTGTTGTCGTATACTGAATTGGAACACGGATATCAAGGTTCATTTCAGCTTCAAAAGGAATAACCGAGTTCGCTCGACCGCCCACCATACGAACCAAGCAAACAGTTATTGCAGTAAAAGGTGTCTCCTGCGGTTCTATAGAGGGGAATGTACAGGCAGCTTTAATTTTTTCCCACAGCTCATATGCTTTTTCCAACGCATTATCAAAAAGCCAAGGCGTAGAAGAGTGCCCTGTGTCGGTTTTAACGACTATCTTTAGCTGGATTTGACCCTTATAACCAATAGTTATATTTCCTTCACCGCTGGGTTCGCCAAATATGGCATAATCAGCATCAATCCCCTGTGTGATAAGATGGCGAACACCTTTGCTCGTGGCTTCTTCCTCAACCACACTTGCTACGAGTATTTTACCCATAAATCTAGGGTCTTTACTGGCGCCCTGAGCAGCCATAATCATAGCGGCTAGTGGACCTTTGGCGTCAACCGCACCTCGAGCATAGATTTTTCCTTCATCCAAGCGAAGAGGCAGGTGACCTGCAACTGTATCCATGTGGCCACAAAGTAAAATAACGGGTTCACCTGAGCCGACAACACCTATTACGTTACCAATACTATCTATGCCGACTTCAAAGCCCATCTGTTTCATTTCAGTAGCTATGTAGTTTGCTGCTGCTTGTTCTTTGCCAGAAGGACTGTAAATACCAAGTAGGTTAGTTAGAAAACGTGTTGCTTGCTCGTTCATTCTCATCTTCTCCTAATGCTTCATTTAATACGGTAATAACACGGTCAATTTGGGGTTTGTTGATAACTATCGGGGGTAACATTCGAACAACGGTACGTCCTGCATCAATAACAAGAACGCCCTTACCTAATATTTTTTGAATCACATTATAAACGTCACACCGCAATTCCATACCAATCATCAATCCTAAACCACGAATCTCCTTGATAGTTTTGTGTTTAACCATTAAATCTTCAAGTTGCGCCTTGAAATACTTACCATTTAAAGCAGCTTTATCAGCTAATTTTTCTTCAACTAAGACATCTATTGCAGCGCATCCAGCAGCCATAACAATGGGGCTACCACTATAAGTAGTTGAGTGCTCACCCACCTTGAACGAAGACATAAGGTCCTCGCGGGCAATAGTTATACCAATGGGTAAACCACCAGCAAACGGCTTAGACAAACACATAACATCAGGTGTTACATCCCAATTTTGGCAAGCAAATAATTTTCCAGTACGACCAAAGCTAGTCTGTACTTCATCAAAAATTAATAAAATACCCCGTTTGGTACAAATCTCTTTTACATCTTGGAGGTAACCATCCGGAGGTACTCGTATTCCACCTTCACCACGGATAGGCTCCATGATAACAGCGGCGGTTTTATCAGTTATTGCTTCCCGTAGCTTACTAACATTATCCGGAGGGATATGTTTCATGTCGGGAATAAGGGGCATAAAGGGTTCACGGTACTTCTTATCCCACGTTAGAGAGAGGGCACCCATAGTTTTACCATGGTAAGCGCCCATAACACCGATTATTTCACTTTTACCTGTAGCTTTACGTGCAAGTTTGATGGCACATTCAACAGATTCAGCACCACTATTAGAGAGAAAAGCTTTATCCAATCCCTTTGGCGTGATGTTTACTAATTTTTTAATGAATTCAGCACGTGTATCATTGTAGTAGCAACTGTGGCAAGTGATGAGCTTTTCAGCTTGCTTTTTAACTGCTTCAACTACCCGCGGGTGACAATGACCTAATGCTGCAACTCCGTAACTGCTTGCACAATCAACATACTCTTTTCCGTTAATGTCCCAGAGTATTGCTCCTTTACCACTTGTTAGGACAATTGGTTTTTTACTAAAAACGTTAGCTAAATAACGGTTCTCAGTATTCATGATTTCTTCTTCATTCATTTGTTATCACTGTGCCAACTTTATGATTAAGAACTGATGTTATAGGTTGTTTAGCTGTTCCAGATGTTATGAGGACTTCGCTTACACCTTGATTTAATGCTTCAAGACCTGCATGGACTTTGGTGCTCATTCCGCCTCCGATTTTGAAAAGCACTTCTTTAACTTCTGTAGATGCAATTTTAGGTACACGTTCACCATTGAGAATTAGACCTTCGACGTCTGTGAGTAAAATAAGCTTATCCGCTTTAAGTACCCCCGCAACAATAGCAGCAGTTCGGTCACCGTCCACGTTTAGAGGTTCATTATCTTGGCTTAATGCAATTGGAGTTATGATTGGTACATAGCCCTTTTCCATCAACAGTCTGAGGAGGGTGACATTTACCTCAGTGATTTTACCTGTATAGCCGCCATCTATTACTTTTTTGCGTCCACGCTCGTCGACTGCTATGAGTCTGAGTTTGCGCTCAGCTTTTAATAGTGCCGCATCCAGCCCGCTTAAACCAACTGCGGATAGACCTTGACCTTCAAGTGCCAAAACGATTTGTTTGTTTATTTTTCCTGCCATAACCATCGTGTAGATCTCAATAGTTTCTTTGTCAGTATAGCGACTCCGGAAACCATCAGGTGACATGATAAATCTTTGTTCTTTGCCCAGTTTAGTAGCAATTTCTGAGACTTCAGCACCCCCACCATGAACTAAGACAACGCTATGTTCCTTAGCAATTTCTTTTAGGTCACTTAAAAGGTCGCTTGACGCACCCTCTTTAAGGATGCTACCGCCCATCTTTATAACAAGCAACATAGCTATCACATTGGATGGAACCCAGTGCTCTTAAGGCCTGTAGTTTCGTCTATACCTAACATTAAATTAAGGCATTGAACACCCTGTCCAGCGGCACCTTTAACCATGTTGTCAATAGCTGAGAAGATAATGAGACGATTTGCATGTTCATCTATTTCAAACCCCACGTCACAATAATTGGTGCCTGTGATGATTTTAGGATCCGGTAATTGGTAGGGCCCCTTGAGGTATTTTACTATACGCACGAATGGTTCACTACCATACATTCCACGAAGGGCGCGCCAGAGATCCTTGTTTTCCACTTTCTGTTTAGGAAAAGTGTGAATAGTTGCCAATATACCGCGAACCATGTTGACAGCGTGTGGTGTGAAAGAGATTTTGATTTGTTCGGCGCCTAAGATGTTTAGTTCCTGTTCAACTTCACCAATGTGGCGATGCCCAACAACTTTGTAGGGTCGCACGCCTCCAAAACGTTCAGGATGGTGTGAAGCGATAGTGGGCTTACTGCCTCCACCTGAGGAACCTACTTTGAGGTCAACAACTATATGTTGTGAATCTATCATTCCGGCTTTTATTATGGGTGCTAAACCTAAAATAGCAGCTGTTGCTTCGCATCCTGGACATGCAACTAGCTTAGCTTGCTTGATTTCTTCCCGATGTAGTTCAGGCAAACCGTACGCCGCTTCTTTGAGTATATCTGGGTAAGCATGTTTCCAACCGTAATAAGTTTCGTAATCAACAGGGTTTTTAAAGCGAAAATCAGCACTCATGTCTATTACTTTGAGTCCGACCTCGAGGAATTTAGGGACAAGGTTTACTGATCCACCATGTGGAGTAGCTGTGAAGATTAAGTCACAATTCTTCTGTAACTGTTCCATATCTTGGGGAACAAATTTTAATTGTGTTAGACCTCTAAGGTTAGGGTGTACGTTAAAAACGAATTCGCCTGCACTCTGACGAGAAGTAACCATCGTTACTTCTACATCTGGATGAAAAAGAAGTAAACGTAAGAGTTCACTTCCAACGTATCCTGTGCCGCCGATTATTCCAATTCTTGTAGTCACGTTTATCTCCTCGTTTAATTAATTGTCGATTAGACTTTGAGCACTCTTAAGTAAAGGAACTGCAACGTTTAATCCAGTTGCTAGTCGAGTGTTCTCCCAGAATTCAGGACAGGAATTCGATTCATGAAACACTAAATCCCTCTGGTTCTTATCTACACTCTCTTCGATTATTCTGTTGACATTTTCATAGACTGAAGTGTCCTTATAAGTGTTAAAAGCAGTTTCCAACTTTTTATTCCAAGCTTGAAAGTTGGTTAAACTCTCCTGGTCAGTCTTAATCTTTTGCACTGGTGCCCATGCCTGTGTTGCTAAATCAAGTTGATTTTTAATAGACTCCTCATCCGCATCCTTGTTATTACCAACATTAACCATGGCATCAAGAGCAAAAATCCAAGCCTCAGTATCTTGTCCTAGTGCTTTACCGCTTTTTATAGCTAATTCTTGAACGCGCAATGGTAGTCTAGAGTGAAAAACCAAGTTACCAAGAAAGGTATTAGTGCGAAAGTCTTTGAAACCAGCGCGAGCCATTGCAGTGTGATAACAGACTGGTTCTTTGCCTTTTTCTTTGGAAACTATTATCCTTAAATCATAGAACCATTTCTGGACTAATTCTTGTGCAACAACACCAATAGGGTTTATGATACTTGGTTTAATTTTTTTAATGTTTGCTTCCAATTTGTCGCGGTCTTTACTTAACATAATCATTTTGCCGTGTGTTCCAGCATCAGCTTTTACTACTATACCAGTACTTATTGGAAACTCTTGTTCAAAAAGGTCAGCTATATCTTTTTCATTATGGATTTCTTTCCCGCTTTTCATTATGTCGGTGGCATCACAAGGGACAAACACTGTTTTAGGAATTGGAATACCTACTTTGTATAGATTTAACAGGGTTCGGAGTTTACTATAACAAACGAATTCAACTTGCGAAGAGTTTATTGCTTTTTTACCGATAGTTTCTATTATGTATGAAGCATGTAAGCGCCGATTCTTGCTTTGAGCACGGTTTAAAACGACCTTAGTGTCGTCGAGCGTTTTGATATAGTCTTTGCCTTTTGTTTTAGCACCAAAACCATCTTTACCTATGGAAAACGCGATTTTCCGAAAAGGGATGAATGCTAAATCTATGCCAAGTTGCTGTGCAGTCAGTTTAATTCCGGTTTCGTCATTCTCCGAACGCTCATACAAAAGGGCAATGCTCATCGCTGTCATCCGTCTTTGAAAATTTATCCTTAAAAGGGTGGTTTAAAACAGGAAAGCTGGGTGGTAGATACCGTTTATTCGCCCCAGTCTTCGCCTTCAATTGTAAGTTCTTGAAGGTCTACGCATCCGCTGTTAACCTGTTTAACTTCAAGTTCGAGCCCACAGCTAGGACAACTTAGAATTTCGCCTTTTTCAGTGTCTAATGGGACATTTAGATCTGCATCACAATCGGGACATTTTGCCTTAGTGATAGCGGTCACCTCTTCTGGCTGGTTTGCTTGTTTTATCATTTTTATCAGTCACTTTATTTTTCTTTGGAAATGTCAATCAAATATTTTTGTGAAACTTTTAAACGTTGCGACCTATTCATTACAAGTTGGGCTTCTATTGTCCTATTTGATACATAAAAAAAGGCAAGGAATCGGAAAAAAGACACTGCATAAAGTTAGAGTTATAACGAAAAACGCAAACATTCAAGACTGGTAAGTATGGAAACCGTTAAATTTTTCTAAGCTATAAACAAACAGGGTAAACGGGATGGATGAAAAAGACAAACAGATCATAAAACGCCTAAAAGACGACGCCCGAGCAGGATATGGAGACATCGGTAGCCAAATAGGTCTCTCAGAAGGAGCAGTACGAAAGAGAATCAAAACCCTAACTGACAACGGAGTTATCCGCAAATTCACAGTAAAAGTAGGTGCCGCCGAGGGAGCCCAAGCTATAACATTACTAGCAACAAATCCTAGTTTCCCAACACTTGAAGTCTCCAAGAAGATCATGGCGTTACCTAACGTAGAAACCCTCTATGAGGTCACCGGAGAATATGACATAGTCACTGTCATCAGCGGCATGAATGTAGAAGAAGTCGATGAGTGTATCGAAAAAATCCGCCGTGTTGATGGAATAATGAAAACTAACACGATGATTGTACTGCGGAACTGGTAACAGTTTCTACATTATCTATTCTTATACAAGTGACTTTAATGCCTTTTTTCTTTAGCAAAGCCACTGTTACACCGTCACCTGATTTGAAGTGCGCGGTAAATGCACCGTCGAATATTTTGTCGCTGCCACAAGACGGACTTTTCTCGACAAGCAAGGCTTCTTTTGCACCAATTGTATGAGCAATTTTTAACGTTTCATATGCGCCCTTCATGAATTCATCCGTAACGTCTATGCCTTGCATATTAACTACGTAAGCTTTGCCTTCTATCACGTCTAAGCCAGTTCCACCTTGGATTTCTGCAGGTATACGGGGTATGGATAAACCGCCTAGTATTTCGGGGCAAATTGGAAATAGTTCACCTTTTTTGAATTCTTCTAACAGTTGTGGTTGTAAACGGTTTTTTCCCTCAAATGTGCAATTGACACCAAGCAGGCAAGCAGAGACGAGTTTCATAGATACAGAAAGATAGGTTTACCTTAATAAATTAGTACAAAGGTACAAAATTCTCCTAAAAAAGGTCAGGTTCTTTTTTTTCTTTTCTTTAAAATTATTTATTACTTAGGACGCTTTTTTTCTATTGTGAATTAAGTAATGTGTGAATTTAATGTAATATTGAACGGAAAAATAGAATTCAAAGATGTAATCTATGCCAAAACTGAAGGAAATATGATTGTAGTTAGAGATATTATGGGCGCATCTAAAGAATTTAGTGGTTATAAAATAATTGAAGTTGATGTGCCCAATGCAAGATTAGTATTAACTCAGACCTAGTGACGTTAGAGTTGGGCATGTAAGCGACATGTCGTCAATTAAATTCCAAAGACGACAATTCTTCTGCTTTATATATTTTAAACAATAGATAGAATAGAAAAGCATATTTGTAAGGTACAGTCCATGGGCAGCAGGGACAAATTCGATCGTGACCTCACTACACTTCTCGACCGCTTAACAGTAAACATAGAATCTACTGTAGATAATAAGCTTTCTAAGCTGAAAGAACGGTTAATTAAGCTACACAATGAAAACCTTGTTAAAATTAACCACTCAGTAATGGAGCTTGTATGTGCCAAGCACCTAGTCGAGAAAGACTACGATATACAACTTGAATATCCCCTAAACGAACTATTAACCTGTGACTTATACGGCGTTAAGGGCTTAGGTAACTTGATAGTGGAAATCGAGACAGGTTTCATCCCACCAGAAAACGCTCTTGCCCCATTAACCTACACCTCTGCGCGACTTGCAAGCAAAATAATTAGATACAGTAGTTTCGCTGGAAAATTCGCTTTAGGAGTCCCGCCGCATTACGTCTTGCCTTTTCCTCAAACTTTAGCCAAACCACCCCGCAACCGCACAGAAGTTGAAATAGAACAAATAAAAGCCCTCTGCGATGCTTACTACCATAAACCGCCTGTAACCTTTGAAGACATATGCAATGCACGCATACAAGCAATCTATATTATCGATGTAGATCGGACTAGAGTTATAGATATTGATCCAGAAGCTTACTTGAAAAGGGCAATGCAAAAAGGTGTCGTGTTTGATTGTCTGTCACCTGAAGTGGGGCAATAACATAATCATGGCCTTCTACGTATATATCCTAAAATGCTGTGACGGAAGCTTCTACACAGGCTACACTAAAGATATTGGCGAACGTATAAGACAACATCAAACAGGAAAAGGCGCCAGATACACTAAATCACATCCGCCCGAAAGACTAGCTTATGTTGAGATTTTTAATAGCCGTAGCAAAGCAATGAAACGGGAACGGGAAATAAAGAAGCTTAACCACCTACAAAAACAGGCGCTCATAAAGAAGGATAACCAAGTAAACGGTTTTTAAGAAAAAGGCGCCTTGCTGATGTATGTATTATGAAAATTAAAGCATGGTATGACTGAAGCAGTAATGTGCATAAGCACATCTTAGATCAGAAGTGTTAACACAGCGCCTGTAATAATCGGCACCAACACATTGTCGTTGATAGGTAATGGGAGCACTTCAATAGTCATAGCTATAGCTGCACCTATTAAAGCCAACAACGGAGAGACAAAGAATGCCCCACCAAGAAAAGCAAAAGAGAACCCTGCTATGGAACCTTCTATGGTTTTACCCTTGTTAAACGGCAAAGAGGTAGTTATCATGCCACCAAATAGTGAGGCTGTACTGTCGCCCAAACAGAAGATAGCAATGGCTGCTCCAGCAGCATTCGAAGGAAACAACAGTAACGTGACAACTATACCGAAAGCAAAATAGAGCGGTGCTGCA
>JAAZFA010000435.1 GCA_012511995.1 Thermoproteota archaeon
AGATACCGCAGGCGTAAGCCTGCGGAGGTTCATTGTTTTTATTCTTTTTTGCCTTATTGCTATCTTACTACTTCTTTGCAGCCTTTCAGAGCATATAGTCATTTGCATTTTTTATAGTAGACCAGTAAACTTATGCTCACAATAACCGCAGACACTATACCGACGGCTATTATTAGCTCTGTTGGAAAAGACCCTGACTCATTTCCGTCCATAGATGTTGTTGGAACAGAGGTCGGCTCGCCATTGATCTGGGAAGCTCCAGCACCATTTGTAGGGTTAACTAAGGGGTTAGAATCAACGAAAGGGAAATCAGACCAATCGGTTTTATTATAGTTGTATGGGGTGTCCCAAATACCTGTGTGTCCTATTTCTTTAGCATCGGAATACAATGTTTCGTAGTCACTCCAATAATTCCTATCGAAATCAAGCTTTCCATACAGAGCAAGAAATATTCTGCAATTGATGAAGTCATTTTCTGTTACAACGTTTTCGCCAGAATAGTCTGCGGATATTGAGGGTGTACCATTAATGAAAACATTATTTTTGATTACATTGCCTTTGCCACCGTTATTTCCTTTTATTTCTATTCCGCCTCCGTCAAAGGTGTTGTTGAGAAAAATGTTCCCATTTGACGAAGTAAATATCTGGCTTTTATCGCTAAATCTCACATTCTCCACTACAACATCCCCATAAGCATGCGGAATAGCAGTAGAATCTTTTCGCAAATCTATTCCGGCGCCATTACCTTTAATTGCGTATCCGGCCCCGTTAATTGTAATGCCGTCTTTTCCAACTTTTATGGTCCCAGAAATGTCGCCTGTAAAAGTGTAAACATTTCCTTCTCGCTGAATCTGGTCAGTTCCTTCCACGCTTCCATCAGAGGTAATAGTTATGGTTGAATCTGCCTGAGCACCCGCTAAATTAACGGCCAAAAAGGCTATCACTGTTGAAAATAACAGCGCAGAAATTAGTAAAGATGCACCCGTTTTTTTGATAGGCTCAACATGTGACTTAGCCAACTTAAACGCCAGTATTTGGCACAATGGGAGCCTCTGGATTATTGATTTTTTCATCTTACGTTAGCCATCCTATATCTTCAGTTCTTTTTATTAATGCTTAACAAAAAAAGAAAGGGATTATTTGTGTTTTCTTTTAGTCACTAATCCAATTGTCACTATTGCAAGTGCTGCTACTATAACTGCTGCCATTACAGCTGTTAAAGTATAGTTAGGTGATGTTGCCTCAGCGTCAGTGTAGTTTGTGTTATCAGTGTAATCGCCGCCAAATGCCATGTTGCTGTATGATATGACTTCCCCAGTGTCAGCCCAAATGAATGCCGTGATACCCTGTACACCGCCAGGATAAACTTCATCTAGCATCATTCTGAGGTCCCAGTAAGGCCGAAGTTCATAATCAACAGGGCTCGTAAGTAATGTGGCTACAATGTTGTCTCTGGACACCTTAAAGTCACTCACTACGACGCCATCAAACAGGTCATAAGAGTAATCCTTCAAGTTTTCTAAAGCTACGTCAATTGCTTGCTCTTTTGAGATGTTTATCGACGTGTC
>JAAZFA010000436.1 GCA_012511995.1 Thermoproteota archaeon
ACAACGCCTCGTGGTTGCTCAAGCCCTGGTACATGACCCACAGGACCTGTTTCCAGATGTGCCTACCTCAGCATTGGATCCAGAAGAACGGGTACGCTTCATAAATATGTTTTCAGACCTGTGTCTTAGACGCACGGTACTGCTTTCCACCCATATTACTGAGGATATCACCGCAGTTACCAATCGGTTATCGATTCTCCATAAGGGCAGACTGATATTCTCGGGGAGCATTCCTGAATTGCTGGACCAATGTCGGGGAAAGGTATGGGAACGCACGGTCGCAAGAGAGGACTGGGCCACTTTTAAAGATCATAATCTTATTCTTTCTTTTGTTCACGAGGCTGAAACCCATAGCGTGATCGCTCGCTATTCCCCCCTGAGCAGCATGGTAACCGAGGGCAGCACCCCGTTGACACCGAATCTGGAAGATGCATATATGCTTCTCATTTGCCAACATAACTCGGAGCAAGCTGAATGAAGATATTCCTGAGATCTTTTACTGCCCAGTGGAAACTTTTTGTTTGGGATAAGGTCAACTGGTTGTTTTCCTTGCTTGTGCTTGTGGTCGCCCTGGTGACGAATCCGATTTCTGAATTACCTGAGACCACAGCGTTGGGATATATTGAGAACATAGCAAGAATTACAGGTTATATAGCCTGCTTGCTGTTTGTCATCCTGTATCTGCGCTTTTTCTTAAACGAAACTGAAAAAGGTCACAACCATCTGTGGAGTCGCAATGTGTTTGGAGATGATTACCTGATACTCAAAGCAGGAGTTGGAATAGCGGGTTTTCTGACCCTTATTTCACCAACGGTCTGCCTAACTTTCATCTTGAGTGTTGCTTTCTTTGGGATTGCGAATGCCCTCAATGCCATCTGGGTCTGGGTGATTATTTTGCTTCCTCCTGTTTGTTTTGTTATTAGTATATGTTCCTTGATTGGATTGTTGATCAACCATATTTTGGTAGCTTCCGGTGTGATTATTATTTACCTTGGGTTTGTTTTAACCAGACCTGTAGACCTGGGGAACTTATTGATTTTCATGCCTACCTTACAAATGAATTCCGCACTAATTGGTTTTGGCCCTGAAACAGAGATGCTGATTTACCAACGTCTCTTCTATGTTTGCGTTGCTCTATTCTTGCTTATGATTGCGTTTTTAGTTACAGACCTTCGACTTCCTAGGGTGAAGACAAAGCATAGTTGGAACGCAGTTGCTGCAATATCAATCCTGAGCCTAGCATCTTTATTTCTCTCTGTCTTCTGGGGGAAAAAACTAATTGACCTTCAGCATTTGCGCTCTGTCGAACCGAATTTTCAGACGCGCCAAAACCTGAGATCTGTCTGTTCGCACTTTCAATCCTACCGCTTGTATTTGGAACTTTCCGCTGATGGCGCCATTGCTTCAGGTCTGGCTGAAGTGGAACTTTCTCCTGGACGTGATATATCCGCTTTAAGTTTGTTAAACACCGGTTTAGCGGTTGATCGTTTTGAAGTCAGGGATGGCGATCCAATACGGATTGAACTCCAATATCACGGCAGGTTTGTAGTACCATATTATGCTTATTCGGTCTACAGCCTTCCAAAAGAAATCGAACAAATTGGCTATGCCCCCGGCGCTTACTTAGAGAAGAACCTGATCTTTCTGCAAAAGTTGGGGGAATGGCATCCCTATGCCCTTTGCTCCCCGGATGAGATCACACTCATTTTGCCTGCTGATATCACGATCAATTATAACAGCGCTGATACCGAGTCAATAGATGGAGATATGAGACGGTTGCAGTGGCAGCAAGCATCCGATCACATTCTGCTCATCGCCGGGGCAAAATACCAGATTGAAGAGCAGGAAAAAGATCAGATTTACCTATCACCAAATCCTGGACTTCGGGAAGAAGACCGGAATGAGCAATATGGTACCTTCTTTCGATTAGTGTGGCAGAATCTTTATGATGCGGAAGGATCGGGTTCTACACTGATCCCGTTGCCGTTGATAAAGCAGAGTTATTGGGAAAGCGAAGCATCTACTCTAATCATACCGGAGCGATCCAGACAAATTGACTATATTTGGCCAGATGATATGGCCAAGTATAGCGAAAATGTTGCAATGGATGTCTTGCTGTCTTGGTGGTGCAGGGAACAACATTGCCCTGATTTAGCGTATGGTTTGTTCTCTAGGGGGTCTGATATTGACTGTTCGTATGAAAAAAGCGAAGAAGCTTCTGGAGATAAGGAGGATGATACAAGCAGTCTGCCTTTATTGTATTACGCAGCCTTAAAACTGGTAGAAGAGGCTGAAGTATCCGGATTTGACCATGAAGCCTTGCTGGAATCCTATTCATTGTTGCTAAAGAATGAAGCTACCTCCATTTACTCTCCATTCAGATTTACTCCTAAGAATGTGGAAACCCTGATTAGGTTGAATAATTTCGACGCTCAGTATGGCTCAGAAGCCTTCTGGGATTTATTGTTGAAGGCTTTTGACAAATCAAACGGAGGTTGGATAGAAGGAGAAGTTTTACTGGAACTGATTGATACACTCCCTGAGCAAAGTGATGGTGTTGAAACAGGTACATAGATTTACTATGAAAAGATACATGCGGTTGGTGTATTATGAAATTTTCAAGGTTCAGCCTTCGTTATTGATTGCATTGGTTGTGACTGCTCTTGTCTCATTATTCCTCACCTTGGAAGGAAGTTTTGAAATCTCAGAAAGGCAGATGTTCATCATGTACATCCTGGGAGTATTTTTACCAATATTGATTGCGCTGCTAACCAACAGTTGGCTGATGAAAGAGAGAGACGGACACACAGCGACCTTTGCGTGTAGTCGCGTTAACCTGGGTGTGCTCTGGTTGAGGCGTTTGTTACTGAGTTTCTTCACGGTTGCGTTTTTTATGTTTGCCTTGCTTGGTATCATGAACCATCTAATTCCAGGGCTTTTTCCTCCTATCTTTGCACTCACGCTTTTGGTTCAGGCCCTCCTTTTTAGTGTAATTATGGCTTTGTTCAGCGCGCTGAGTTGTTCAACTACAGTAGGCATCATTGCAGGACTATTTATTTGGGTGATACTGTATTTCTGGTCGCCCTCCTTGTACACTTTATTTGGCCCAAGGTATTTTCCTTTCCTTGAGTGGGCGATTTATTTCAGGTATGAAGCGCCAATTAGTGCGCTCCTATTTAACAAATTGTTTTACGCCATTATCTGCTTCCTACTACTTGCTATAACCTTCTGTTTGCATCAGAGAAACCGGCAGGTTGAGCGCTTCTCACGGCATTGAAACAAAGCCTGTGAAAGCATTCATTTGTGTGAAAATTAATTCGAATGAGTTGTTTGTTTTGCTACTTTCAGGTCAATTACACACCTGACAATTGCTCAAACTCCCAACTTGAAACTCCTTCCCGGTCTGATTCGTTTCCTAAAAGAATTCCTTGAAGCAAAAGTTGAGATATGTGCCCAATAAACAATTGTAACATTTGTATACTATAAAACTTAGTATCATCTACAACCTCATTGGGTGCAAACTATTTGTCGAATTTTTTCAAAGCGCTATCGTATTGCAATAATAACGATAGGTAAGCCAGATCTACACGATCCAGAAATTCTGAAGTTGTTTTACCAAAACGGATTATGACCTTGGCAGATTGAACGATTAAGTTTGTATCTGCTAACAGATCTGCTGACCTGAAGACTCGTTCCCTCTTCATCAATTCGTAATTCGATAAGGTAACATAAGTTTCGCGCATTTAAAAAGGACATGGTCCTGAATCACTTGGTGATATTTTGTTAGCCCAAAAAAACCAAAGGAGAAAGAACCATGTCAGAACAATTTGTACAATTAAATGAACAAGTAATAAAGACCGAGTTGAAGGAACTTGTGAGGCAAGGTGTGCAGGAGGTGCTCAACAGCCTGCTGGACGCAGAAGCAGACCAACTTACCAATGCTCGCAAGTATGAGCGCACAAAGGCGAGACAGGTTACACGGGCAGGGCATTACACCCGTAAATTACTGACTGGAGCTTGAGAAGTAGCTTTGGAAGTACCGACCTTGAGGAAGGTAAGGGCTTGATGTTGTAGAAAGTAAGGAAGAGGCATACGGCACATATAAGGTTATTAAGGGAAAGTATTTTAGCTTTCGCAATCACTCGCTTAAAATCTAATTCATATGAAACACTTATGAAGGAATTTCGTCTATATTAATAGAGAATAACCCATCAACGGAGTGTGGTCTTTATGACAGAATCATGGTGTAAGTATTGAGAGGAGGTTTTACAAACTACTTTTACTTTAGCAAATGATTAGCTCACCAATGTATGTAATACCTTTTTTTAATTTTTAGAGGAGATGTAAAATGAACTTTTTTCCAAGAACACTCCAAATTTGAAAAAGAATAAGACCGGTTAAAGTACTGGCGACAACAAGGCAATAATTCAGTATTTTATCAACGCTAACAGGCAATAAAGGAGCAAAATGTATAAAATCAATCGAAAACTTACAATTTTATTAGTTCTGTTCAGCTTTGTTCTCTTGATTTCAGTTCAAAACTCAATTGCTCAAGCTTACACCGTTATGTCGGGAAAATAGTCTACTACTTCTACGACTTACGTTATCGATTCAAGTTTTAGTAGTCAAGGTACTGGTTGGTCTAGTAGATTTAATTCGGCTGCAAGTATTTGGACACAGCTTGGGGCGTTTGGATTTTCTTCGAATAGCTCAAGCTCTAACCATATCCAAGCATCGAATATTGCTAGTAGCTGCAATGGTTGTCTTGCTCAGGCTTCAGTCTGGGGTAACCCAATTTACCAATTCAAAATTG
>JAAZFA010000437.1 GCA_012511995.1 Thermoproteota archaeon
AAGTTTTCCTTGGTGTTGATGATTGTTGACGACTGGTTTCCATGTAATCCGTTAAGAGTAGGATACCCTGTATGATTAGGAATATACCGATTATTATGCCGACAAGTCCTGGAAAAATTATCAAAAGGATACCAAAGATAATACATATGACGGCTAGTGCTGGTTTAGAAACAGTTATACCTGCTTTTCGCAGACCTTTATCAACTACGTCTGTCAAAAACATTTTCCTCCTATATGATCATTTTACTGCTGGTTATTTTAAAGTTGGTTAGAAGCCCTGAAGCGTTAGGTGTATCGGTGGGCTTGAGCCCTTAACGATAGATGTGTTTAATTTTATGAAATGCTGGGGAATGGAAAAAATAGTTTAAAGGTTGTTGGTGTGGGTATGCTCGCTATGACTATGTGTTTGGTTTTCTGGGAATACTTGACCTGAAAATTTAGTTAACGTACGAAAACGTGGATCAACCACTGCATGTAATCGCTTACGTAAGTCTTCACCTGTGAGTTCTCGACGTTTTAGCAGCTCCATTTTCTTTGCCAATTCCTCGTCCCCAAGACTCTTAAACCATGATTCAAAATCTCCGCGTTTCAAATGGAATTCAAGTGAGGCTATATCAACGCGGTCGATTTTTACTGTAAAGTCTCTTAAATTATGCGCATGTACGTTAAGCGGGTTGCCAACTGACTTATAGAAGTTAAATGCTTTATCATGTGGAGCATAGGATAAGATGGCTGCTGCTTTCTCTTTGTTTATTTCGGAGATACCTAACGCTCCTTTGCCTTGAATAGTCAGAATATAGAGACCCTTTTCTGGGCTGGTAACATAACCCATGCGTGTTAATCCTAAAAGGTGCATCATAACTGGCTGGAATTCTCTGTGCAATTCTTTTGCAATTTCCATGGCTTTTTGTGGCTTGTCGCTGAGAAACATGGACTCCAGTATTTCTTGTTTAATAGGTGATAAGCTCATTTCTATATGCACCTGCGTAGAGGATTATGTTATTCAGAGTAATCAAACTTTTCCCCTGAAGTTATGCAAGCTATGAATTAATTATTCTAAGGGGTTTGCACATATTGGATAAAGCTTTAGTACACTGCTTCCTAATTCCATATGATTAATGGTGACATTGAAAGGATGAAGATCGCTGCTTTTGTTTATGAATATCCTCCGAAAATTGTGGGTGGATTAGGAACATATGCTGCTGAAATTACACGTAAATTCGTTCTAAGTGACCATGATATAACGGTTTTCACGATGAATGATGACGAGGGGTCTTTACCTACAAGAGAGATCTGGCGTGGTATTGAAGTTCATAGACCCTTACATATTGATATTTCTGATTCATTACCTGATGTTATTGCCGAGGATATCCGTAAATGGGGTCGAGGTATTCACTTGTTTGGCAAACTCATGGTTTACAATTATCTATCAGCGGCTAAACTTGTTAACAAACTGATTAAACATGAAGGCATGAAGTACGATGTTGTCGTTGCCCATGATTGGTTATCGGCAATGGGTGGTGTTACTGTGAAACGTGAAACCAACTTGCCTTTTGCCTTTCATGTTCACTCTACTGAGAAAGGGCGAACAATGGGTAATGGTTCTGGTGTGGTTAGCAGCATAGAGTTACGGGCTGGTAAAACAGCTGATATGGTTGTTACTGTTTCGTATGCTATGAAAGATGAATTGGTTGGACTTGGTTTCCCACGTGAGAAAATACAGGTTAGTTATAACGGTGTAGATCCACAAAAGTATAATCCAGCAAACGTACCAAAAGAAGATATTGCACGGGTTCGCGGTAAATATGGCATAAAAGAAGATGAAGATATGATACTTTTCTTGGGTCGACTAGTGGGTGTCAAAGGTGTAGATAAATTAATAATGGCTATGTCCCATATTTTAGCAAAGAGACCCAAAGCTAAACTAGTAATTGTAGGTGTAGGCGACCTTCAAGAATATCTAACTAACTTAACAAAGATTACAAAAATGGGTGATTATGTTAAATTCTGCTTTGATTTTATTCCTGAAGAAGAACGAATTAATCATTATGCAGCCTGTGATGTAGCGGTATTTCCAAGTTACTATGAACCCTTTGGTATTGTAGCCCTTGAGGCTATGAGCATGGAAAAACCAGTGGTAGTTGGTGCAGCAGGCGTAAGCGGTATGCGAGAAATCGTTCTTTGCTGTGGGGAAGAACAATGTGGTTACCACATCGACCCTAACAACCCCTCTGATATTGCATGGGGCGTACTTAGTACATTGGAGAGTCCTGAGAAAATGAAGTGGCTGGGTAAAAACGGTCGAAAGCGTGTACTAGCTGAATTCACATGGAGCAAAATTGCAAAACATACACTAGATCTCTATGAAACAATTGCTAAACGGTAAAGGCTTTGGCAGACGAAGATTTGAAGCGTCGGGTCGCTCGAGAAGCCGCAACACTGCTGTATTTTGGTGCAGAAAAAGAATACAAGCAGGCAAAGGATAAGGCAGCTAAAACTTTAGGTGCTCATTTTTTGCCTTCTAATCGTGAGGTTGCCTTAGAATTGGATAATGTCACTGAAGAACAAGAGGGTAGCAAACGACGTGAAAGGTTGATTGAGATGCGCCATGATGCTTTGAATGTAATGCGTCTCTTGGGTGCTTACTGTCCTATTTTGATAGGGAGTGTCTGGCGAGGTACCATCAGGTTTGGCAGTGACATAGATATTGCTGTATATGCGGATGATCCAGAAGACGTCCTTTTTATGATAAAAACCCACGGTGTTAAAGTCAACAAAACTGAGTGGACCACTGTGAATAAGAATGGTGATGTCTTGGAGTCTTTCCATATTTACGCTCAAATTAATGTTAAACATGAGCTTGAAATTGTTGTGCGCAGTTCAGAAGAAGTAAATAAAAAGCGACGATGTGAAGCATTTGGTGATGAACTCAAAGGACTTAATATTCAACAATTGGAGAAAATACTCCAAACTAACCCTGTGCAACAGTTCATCCCTTACTAATCACGCGGAAAAAATTAAAAAAGGTCTTAAACTACTAGAACACTGCTTTTGTATGTTGTTGATGTGCTATGCAAAAGAAAGACATCAAAAAAATGTTCCCCCACCTTTATGAGGAACTTAACTCAGGAGATGTAAAAGTTCCAATCGAAGGTATCCGTAAGAATGTAGCTGAGGCTGAAGCTGACAATTGCGATTGTTCCGATGAGTATGTGCAAAAAGACGCAGAAGAGTTAAGCCGCACTGAAATGTCTGATAAATTACGGCATTTTAATCCCCAAGCAGTAGATTTTCTTCGTCGTTGTGATACGGAAGCTCAAGCTGAAGAAATCGTCGCTTATCTAGAAAAAAAGGGTGAGATCACCAAAGAATATGCTGCAGATTTAAGGGCTCAGATGAAGAAGGATGGTATACGTAGTTTTGGGCCTAAAAAAGAAGAAAATCATTACTTCAAAGAAGCAGGACTCTACTAAAACCTTTGAGTCATTAATTGCAAGAAAATAAAAAGAAGAAGGGCTAAGTTATCTGGCTATAAACTGGGTGCCCTTTGAATTTCAAGATTGTATTTGACCATTCGATGGTGCCGCTTGGTAGTCTTGTGCAAAATGATTGGACAGTTGCGCCCTCGGATGTGAACCGTACGGCATCTAACATTTCTCCTCTGGTAATTCCTGAAGCTGCAAATATCATTTCATTACCCTTTGCCAGTTCCTCTTCAGTGTAGCTTTTATCGATGTCTACTCCTGCAGCCTTCAATCGTTCCATACGTTTTGTATCATCTTTTTTGTCTTTCCAAACTTTAACAAGCATTGTTCCGCCTAAGCATTTTACCGCTGTAGCCGCCATTGTTGCTTCTGCGCCTGCGCCTGCTCCGATTAGTAGGTCTATACCTGAATCTGGGAGGCAAGTAACGATTGCGCCTGCGATGTCACCGTCGTTAATCAAGACGATTCTAACGCCAAGTGTCCTTAGACGTTTAAGTAATTCGTTGTGACGTTCACGTTCTAGCATAATGACTGTAAAATTTGACAGGTCAAGTTTTTTAGCGGCTGCGACTGTCTTTACGATGTCTTCAATAGACATGTCGAGGTTAATTTTGTCTTTGGCTTTACCGTTGGTTGCAACTTTGAAATAGTATCCGTCGTCTGGTAATACCTTTAGGCAACCAGAAGGGGCGCATGCTAACGCTGATATAGCGTCTTTTTTTCCTTTCGAAGTGGCTGTAGTGCCGTCAACTTGGTCGATGACGAATTCAACTTTTGGACCATTACCTGTTCCAACTTTTTCGTTGTATGTAAATGCTGGTGCGTTGTCTTTGGGTCCTTCACAGCAGATGACTTGACCATCTACTTCTGTTTGGTTTAAAGCTGCTCGGCTAAAGTCAAGGGCTGTTTGGTCTACTTTATCTGGGTCACCTTTGCCGATGTGCATGGCAGCTCCTACTGCGCCGGCTGTGGTGATTCTTGTTAAGGCTGGAGCTAAAGATCTTAGGGATGTCATGTTTTTTCACTTATTGTTTTCTTTCATTTTGCCATAGATCTACTAAGTCGATGTAGCATTGAGCGATTTTTTCAATCGTTGTGTTCTTGTCGATTTTACCGGCTTTATATTCGACTAAGGGATCCCAGAAGATTGTTCTACCGACTGCAAAGCCGATGATGCCTGGAATTTTTGCACCTACACCAAGCCATTCTTTGACTTTTTCTTTGGATTCGCCGCGACCTAATGTAATGACGCCTGCTTTGCGACCGCTCATTTGCGTTTGTGCTACGATGGATTTGGCGTCGTTTGGGTCTTCTACGCCTTCAAGTTTCCAAATAACTGGTTCGACGCCGCCGTCTTGGATTTCTTTTATGGCTTGACACATAAGTTTAGGGCGAAGTTCACGGTCGTATCTTTCTTTGGAGCCACCGACCATACTTAGTTGTGTTGGAGTTGCTGGTACAATTAATTCAAAGAGGAAGGGTCGATTAGTCTTTGCCAAGTAATCACTTAATAATTTCAAGCGTTGTA
>JAAZFA010000438.1 GCA_012511995.1 Thermoproteota archaeon
TCTCTTTGAAGAGAGGACTGTTTGGTTACTGAAAGACGACTTAAGAATAGGTATTGGCACTAACTCGATAAGTTATTTCTAAAATCGAACATTGGAGGAAAAAATATGTCTGAGCAAAAACTTGAGTACCCAGAACCCGGCGAATTGGTTATGGCAACGATAAAAACCGTGATGGATTACGGAGTTTACGCTGATCTTGATGAATACAAAAAAAGAGGTTTTCTTCATATCTCTGAAATCTCTAGCGCCCGTATAAGAAACATCCGTGACTTCGTTAGAGAAAACCAGAAGATGGTCCTTAAAGTATTACGGGTCAACACTGAAAAAGGACACATCGACTTATCGTTGAGGCGCGTCACCAAACGAGAACGGACTGAAAAGGTCAAATCTTGGAAAAAAGACCGCAAAGGAGATGCATTGCTTTATGTTATAGCTGAACGCACTGGACTAACAAGAGAGGAAGTGTACCAGAAAGTCGGCGCTATACTAGAAGAGAAATATGGTCTTTACGACGGTTTTGAAATGGCCCTAAAAGAAGGGACTTCAGCCTTGGTCCAGTTAAATATCCCCGAAGATCTTGCTAATGCTGTATTTCAAGTTGCAGAAGAACGGATTAAAGTTAAGACGGTCAAGGTTTGGGGTATTCTTGAAATGCGTTGCCCTCGACCAAACGGAGTTAAATGCATTCAAGAGGCATTTAAAAGCGCCAAAAAAGTTCACAAAACCAAAGACTCCACAATTGACTTCTCAGTTATCGCAGCTCCAAAGTACCGTGTTGTAGTTTCAGCGGATAATTGGAAACGAGCCGAAGAAATCCTTAGTAAAATAAGCGAAGGAGTAATTGCTAATATACGCAATGCAGGCGGATTTGGCGAGTTCAAAAGAGGGAAATAATCACCAACAAAGGTAAAGAAGCATTAAGTCAAACTTAAAATATAGTAGTCTAGACAAAATAAAATGCAATAGTTAATAATTGAGAATAATAGCGATTAAAACGACTGTATAAGTCTATATTTAGTGCTTGAACTACTAAATATTTAATGTAATAAATATTGCAGTTTCATTTTTCTACTTATTTGATCGTATTGATAATAAGCCTCTGAATTACACGCTGTTTTTTTAATGAATCCAAGAACTGAAGTTTGTTTGAACTCCCACTTTTTCTATTTAAACTTAGAATTTGGAATATTATTCAGTCTATATTGTGTTTTCATAAGTGATAAATTATTTTTAATATAAACAATAAGCGATTGTTATAGCAAAACAATTAGAGATTCCTTATGCAACTTGCCACTGTGGGCTTAAAAAGGACAAGAAATTTTCTTGCAATCCAGATGGCTGCAATGAACTTACTGCTTGGTTATATGCGGATGCACTTCAACTGTGCAAGGATAAAAAATGAGAGTTCAGATAAAACTGTCAAGATTGCAATGCAATACATTTTTTGAAGTTTATTTTTTTTGTTGCAATAATGATTTATATTTATAGTACAACAAAATCTAATGAGATTAACATGAGTAATGCCACAATAGTCACGCTCACAGCCGACAATTACACTGAACTAGGCGTACCATGTTTTTTAAACCCTAATCAAGCAGGGCACCAAATAAAACTTCAATGGCTAAAAAGACAATTGAAAGAAGGCTACATAATTAAACATCTGTTGCTTGAAAACCAAAAGAAACCAATTGGTTTCATAGAATATACTTCAGGAGAGTTTGCATGGAGAGCAGTCGACGCTCCAAATCACCTGTTGATAAACTGTATGTGGATTAACCCCAATCAGTTTAAACACAAGGGATATGGTTCACTACTGGTCGAAGAATGTGTTAAGGATGCACAGCATCAAAGTAAAACCGGAGTTGCAGTCATCACCAGCAATGGACCCTTTATGGCAAAGAAGGACCTGTTTCTAAAAAATGGATTTGAAGTGGTCGCTCAGGACGATCGCTTTGAGTTGCTTGTAAAAAAACTTAAGAGCGGAAACTTGCCCAAGTTTATGGATTGGCGAAAGCAGTTATCTCAATACAATGGCTTAAACATCGTTTATACTAAGCAGTGCCCATGGGTTGCTAGGTTCATCGATGAAATAGGAGAAATCGTAGAGGAGAAAAAACTCCGCTTAACTGTGATAGAATTAAAAACTGCCAGTGAAGCTCAGATGGCACCTTCGATTTATGCTACTTTTACTTTAATCTACGACGGAAAAATCCTCGTTGATCATTATATCTCTAGTACGCGTTTCAAAAATATTCTAAAAAAACAATTAAACATATGACAATCGCAGCTTGATCCTTTTCTTTAGCTTTATTACATTTAAAGCCTATTATTATTCGGACTTTTGAAGGTTAAAAGGTGGAATACCCAGAACTACATCACCAAGCTAAGCATATCGATCGTTTAATAGATGAGAATATACATGCAAAGAGAACGGTTTTTCTAACAACTGACCAATTACAAACCATAGTCGTAAAGGTTTGTCCAGATTTCTATGTTGAAGATCGTGGTTGGCATAAAATCGTTTTTCGTCACCGCCGAGTCGACAAGAATGTAGTGCTTAAAATTGGGCCACAACAAAGCATAGAAAATGACCACCGAGCTTACAAACGGGTACCCCATAGAATTCGGCATCAAATATTCGCACGCTTATTTTGGCATACCAAGTATTGCCTACTCCAAGAGTATGGCGACCCAGCGGATGTGTCAGCGGAGCAGTTATCTTGTATTAGACGATTAATCTATAGATTTGGTATTTTCGATGTTAAAGCAGACAACCTAAGAAAAATCGAGGGTGATTTAAAAATAATCGATGCAAATGCAATACGGATTCCGTTACCCACCCAGATGAGAATAGTTGATGAATTAAAAGCGAAATTTCCTGAAAAACTCGAAAAAATAATAGGAAAAGTAATTAAGCGTTTAAAAAAGTTAGCTTGATGCTTTATTTAATTTTAACCAAGCCAGCTTTTATATCGGTAAGAGTTTGTTAAAAATGCCCAAATTGCAATTGACACTGTAAAATTTAGCTAATGTATTTAGGCTATTTTGGTCTCCTAATGACCATAACGAATTCATTCCTTTAGCAAACATCCAACCCAATGGATGAAATCAAAGTAATCAACAAGTCATTTTTAACTAAACATGTGCAGAAAAGATATACACCTATAACATTAACTATTTTTAGAAAATGACTTTAACCCAAAAACCAGCATTCAATGCAACAAACCCCGACAACTGGCTACAGGATATCATAAGAAAAGTAAACCGTTCAGTCGAACCTCAAGTCCTAACCCGAGTGAATGACAGCCTTTGTGTACTATGCAAAGGATCACGCATGCTTTGCGGAAAAACCCGCTGTCCAATAATTGTTAAAGTCAACACTTTCCTCAAAAGCAGCCCTTTAATGGAAAAAGAAAACATCAATGGCAACTCGCCACCTAGTGTTTTCATAGGCAGAATAGGTTACCCCAATGTCTACATAGGTCCACTAGTGCCTCCAGTACAAGAGGATACA
>JAAZFA010000439.1 GCA_012511995.1 Thermoproteota archaeon
GCTTATTTGGAAATTCTATTTAAAAACGGAGATGGAGACTATAGCAGTTAAGGTTGGAATCAACGGTTTTGGAAGAATTGGAAGACTCCTCTATAGAGCAGCCGTAGAAAAAAACGCAAATATAGACTTCATAGCCATAAATGATCTTGCAGACGCAAAAACCAATGCGTATCTTTTGAAATATGATTCGGTTCACGGGCGTTTTCCAGGTACAGTCGAAGCTAAAGGTAACAATTTATTGGTCAACGGTAAAGAACTCGAATGCCTCAGCGTAAAAGACCCAGAGCAATTGCCATGGGAAAAACTTGGTGTTTATTTGGCGGTAGAATCAACGGGTTTGTTTGCTAATCGTGAAGATGCTAATAAACACTTAAGAGCAGGAGCAAAAAAAGTCCTCATTAGTTCGCCAGCAAAAGACCCAGACATTACAATAGTTTTAGGAGTCAATGAAGATAAGTATAACCCCGAAAAAGACAACATTCTATCGAACGCTAGTTGTACAACAAATGGATTGGCACCGATAAGCAAAGTTTTAATCGAAAATTTTGGAATAGAAAAAGCGTTCATGACAACGAGTCACAGCTATACAAATGACCAAAAGGTTCTAGACATTGTCCACCGCAAAGATCCGAGGCGTGCACGGGCGGCTGCGATTAATATTATTCCAACAAGCACCGGTGCGGCAAAAGCGATAGGAGAAGTTCTGCCTCCATGTGCTGGCAAAATGAATGGTATTGCATTAAGAATTCCCACACCCGACGTATCCATTGTCGACCTAACATGTATTTTAGAAAAAGAGGTAACTAAAGAGGATATTAATGAAGCAATGAAGAAGGCATCTGAAGGTAAACTCAAGGGTATTTTGCAATATACCGAGGAACCCATCGTTAGTACGGATGTACTGCATAGCACTTATAGCAGTGTTTTTGACGCAGGCTTGACCATGGTTTTAGGTGGGAAGGGCACATTTGTAAAAGTGTTCGCATGGTATGACAACGAATGGGGTTTTAGTACCCGGATGGTAGATTTGATTGAATTGATAGGTAAAAAAAGCGGAGTTTAAAAAACAAGGAACCAAGGCAGTGCTAATTATTGGAAGTGACATTTAACTGCACTTGGCAAGTCGATTTGTCTATTTTAGAGTAAAAACGGAATTTATTTCGGTCAGGTAATGTTATGAGTCAAATTAAACGATTTGAACATAAGCGTTCCTCTTTACGGTTTCCAATTAGTGACTTTGGGGCAATAGGTGACGGAATCGCGGATGACAGCAAAGCCCTTAGCGATGCTATTTCTGCAGCGGAAGACGCAGGAGGGGGAACGGTTGATTTTCAGAGAGGCATTTACAAATGCATGGGCGTACAGCCTAAGAGTTTAGTTACCCTTCAGGGTCGCGGATGGGGCGAGACTATACTCAAAGGCTTTGACAACAAGAGCGACCAAGCAATAATCGACGGGGTAGGACTCTATTCACAAGACGCACCGTTAACAGAGTTCAATATCTATGACATCGAATTAGATGGTACAGACATGAACCGTTTAGGGTACCATTATAACCGTAAGGGAATAGGAAACCAGTGGATGCGAAACTGCATCTTCCGAAACGTGTTTGTCCACGATACCCCTGCAAGTGGAATCGGTACGGATTTTGTAATCAATGGCTACTTCGTAAGCTGCCTTGTAAGTAGATGCGGAACCAAAGGTAAAACCGGAAACGGTATAGGAAGCAATGGATTTGGAATAGGTGTAAGCGACGCAACTGAAGTTGTAGTGTTTACAGGCTGCCAAGCTATCGAGATTGCTAATAACGGCTTTACCTTGGAAGCACAAGTAACCCAGGGCATTGGGTATGCATCAATTACCGACTGCTACACTGAGAAATGTGGAAATGCTGGATATTCAAACTCTGGCTCTAGAGGTGTAAAGATAGAAGGTTGCACTGACAATGCAAGTAAATATGGCATTTATGTTAGCTCCAACGCGAATCAATCCGGCGACCAAACGATGGTTTCAAGTTGTCATTTCTCAAATCAACTAAGCCACGGAGTATACGCAGACCAAGCCTTAGGTCGTTACCTCCAAGTAAGAGGCTCCTTGTTTGAATCATGTGGTGGCTGTGGAATTAAAAGCCACGGAAGTTACTGTAGTTTTGTAGATAACCTCTTCAAGAGTTGTGGCGAAGCAGCAATATTGTGTAAGCCTGGTTCAGAAGCCATAGGTAAAGGCTATCTTGTTGCAAATAATCTCATAACGGAGGGCAATTCAAAAGGGGTTGAAATAGATTCTTCGGACAAGTTAATTACTGGTTTGCTTGTTGAAAGCAACATAATTTTAGATTGTAAACAAGCAGGCATCTATGTGCTATGTAAGCCAGCTAGCCAAACGGGTAACTTTGTTGCAGCAGTTATAGAGGGCAATGTTTGCAACGGCAACCCAAGTCCCCAAATAGATGTAGTGGGATCCTCTAGTGGTCTTGCAATTAGAAACAACGCCGAATAACCTTGTTATTGTTAAACTCTAAAAACATTTTATTTATTTTTTGAAAGCTAAAATAACTTTTCACGGGAATATTTCATGCAAGCGGCCGGATGAAGCTATCGTTTGAATTAATGGTTTCTGCAAAAAGTGGGACCAAAGCGGTGGCTTGCTTTTTTAAAAAAAGATGAACATGCATACCAGCAGTAGTAGATACTTCTGCTTCTTCTCAATACAAACGACTTAGGCTCCAGCGCTAAGTGGGCTTGCTTTTCTTAGGTTTGTTTGTTCTGTTTTAGTCATAATACTGGAATGGAGCGGCATCTCGTTATCCACTGGCTGGGGGTATGTGATTTTGGTCCCTTCCACTTTGGCGAAAGGTGTTAAGGCATGCTTTCTTAGTTGGTTTTTACCCATTATGTGTGTGGCTTCAAAACCTCTTAGCGTTAGCGCATCTGCAACAAGCCAACGGTGGCATCTCCATGGCAAAACTTCAGCACACATTATTACAACCGGAACTTTGGTTGCTAGCGTAGTAAGTACCTGAAGGTTTTTCGCAAATTCTTCTGTTTGCATATAATCGGCGTATCCCCTAAAGGTTGCATTCCTCCAACCTTTGTTTATTGAATCGGCTTTCGCACGCCTTAACCCGCCTAACCCCTGCATATGAGAATAATTAATGCCCAAAAGTTGGAGGCTTGATGGCAGAGTTTCTTTATTGAATTGCGGGTTATGCCTTGACCGCGGGATTGTTCGTATATCGACAACCCATCCTATGCTCAACCCTTTAATTATGCTAACAAAGTTCTCAAGTGACTGGGTAGAATGGCCTATTGTGAAAACAACTCGTTGGTTCTTAATTTTACCCATAAAAATAAACCTACACTTTCGTAC
>JAAZFA010000073.1 GCA_012511995.1 Thermoproteota archaeon
CTTTAGGTTTAAGGCGAATCAGTGTGTCGATAGCAACCAAACAAAAACGCATCCAACGCGTTAAAATGGTATCTACCGGATTCTTTGTAGGAACTGGCGCATTGTTGTTGGCTTTTTTGCCATTCACCGGTTTTCCACCACATCTTGGTTTCCTTGGCATAGTTAGTCTTATAGCTGCTTTTAGTATTTACATGAAAAGGATTTGGGCATCTTGGTTAGTATTTATTTTACTAGTTTCAAACACCGTTTTCTCAACCGTTACCCTTTACTCGGTGGGTTTAAGTAACCTGTTGGTTACCACAATGATGTTGCCGTTTCTAGTGCTCACTTGGGTAATAGCCGTAGAGTATTTGCGCAGAAGGTAATTGTTTATGTTTTGCCAGCGGATCCACGAAGCAAATGTACTGTGACTTCTTGGTTGATTTCTATCTTTTCGTTTTCCCCAATTTCCACATAACCATCAGCAGCAGCTAATGCTGAAATAGTTCCTTGTGTTGTGGTTGGGTCTGCGATTAGCCGGCATTGTTCGTCAAACGATAACTGTACTAAGGTGAATGTTCGGCTGCCTTTGGCACTGAAAAACTTTGATCCCGCAACTGCAGTAATTGTTTTCAAGCTGGAAGTTGGTCTACCACCTAAACGCTGGACTAAAGTTCTAACAAATAACTGGTACATCAAGAGTGCTGCTGGGGGGTCGGTGGGGAAGACAAAAACTGGTTTGCTATCTATAAAGGCTGCTGCTGAACGTTTCCCAGGTTTTATAGCGATACCATTTACTTCGATTCCTGGTTTGCCCAGACTGTCTATTATATCTACCGCGGAGGTGCTGTCTGTACATATAATTGCCATATCCGAGGAAGAAATTGCTGTTTTAATGAGTCGAGTCATTATTGTTTTGTCTTCTGGAGAAACACCAAAGTAAACTGGTTTTGCTCCACATTCGGTTACAGCCGTGCTTATACTATATCCATTTGGATCGCGGCTTTTCTCAACTAGTAGCTGTTTATCTATGTTTATTATTTCAGGTGCAATGGATAGAACTGCAACAATAGGTGTTTTTAATACACTAACTTGGTTTAAGCCTAAAGCTGCCAATACGCCGACTTCAGAAGGTCCTAATACTTGACCTTTCTTAAAGATAACTGAGCCAGCTTTAAAATCTGATCCCGCTTCGTGTATATTCTCGCCAATTATGGCTGGATTGTAAACATGCAGGATCTCATTTTCACGTTGGGTATCCATTATGCTGATTACTGTGTCTGCAAAATCTGGGAGGGCTTCGCCAGCTGTAATCTCCATGGCTTCATTGTCTTGTAGGGAAGCCTTCGGTGTTTCACCAGTGTTTATTCTGTAAATAACCTTGAATGTTGCTGGCTGCTCCTCATTTGCGTTTGTTGTATCTTTAGCTTTGACTGCATAGCCTGCAATACGCGAATTGTTACTAGATGGAATATTACTGCTTGAAACAATGTTTTGTGCTAAAACTCGGTTGTATGCTTCCAATAGGATTACTTCTTCTTTTCCAAGAAACGAGGGCTTAAAGCTGTTTTCGATGGTTTGTTTTGCTTCTTCAAAGGTTTGCAGCTTCTTCAACATTCAGTTCACGCTTGTAGAAAAAGTGTTATAGTGTAAAAAAGATATCGACATACTGCTACAATTCTATAGCCAACTCATATGTTATGGGTTCTCATGCTTTTTCATTTTTTTCATAAAGATGATATTTATAGTCATTTAGTCTTATTCTGACAATATTCTTAGGTAGGGTGAAGTATACGTTACCACAGGCAAGCGCACAAACAATTTTAAACATCTTAAAGGACACTATACCTCTACCAAAACTCGTCAAAGCTGGTGCAGATCCATATCAAACCCTTATAGTAACGATTATTTCTCAGAACACTACCGACATTAATACCGAACGCGCTTTTGAAAAACTTTCAAGACGTTTCAAGATTACACCTGAGGTGCTATCGAATGCGGAAACTACCGAGATCGAAAACTGTATCCGTATCGGCGGGTTGTATAAAAGTAAAACCCGAGCTATACAGACAGCTTCCAAAATTATTCTTGAACAATTTGGTGGTAGCTTACACCAAATTTTAGGGTCTTTGCCTGTAGAAGATGCTCGTAAAATCTTAATGAAAATGCCAGGAATAGGCCCTAAAACAGCTGACGTTGTTTTGCTTTTTTCATTGGATAAGCCAACTATCCCCGTTGATACGCATGTGAATAGAGTCTCAAAAAGGTTAGGCTTAGCTATGCCAAAAGATGGCTATGAAGAAGTTCGCTTAAGTCTACAAACAATCTTCCAGCCAAAAGATTACGCTTTAGTGCATTTACTTTTGATTGGTCATGGCAGAAAAACTTGCAAAGCCCAAAAACCCCAGTGTAAAATATGTCCCCTAATTATTATCTGCCCATCTATTGGAGGGCTATCATGAATAAACCAAAAGCTTCTCAAACTCAGGCTAAAACTCAAATCAAATTACCCGCTGAAGTTCTTGAATACTTTCCATATAATGCGGCAAGGCCTCATCAGGATGAGTTTATAGCCACAGTTAATAAGGCTGTAAACGAACGAAAAAGTGTACTCATCGAAGGGAGCAACGGATTAGGAAAAACTATCTCGGCACTTTCAGCTTGTTTACCCATTGCAACAAAGAAAGGTTTAAGAATTCTATATGTTGCACGAACACATCGACAACACGACCGCGTAATAGACGAATTGCGGGCTATCTATAAACAGCGACCTGTCACAGGCATTAGTATCCGAGGAAGAAACGAAATGTGCCTTAATGTTTTTGCTGCTAAAGGCGCCTTCGATTCTAAATCTCTTATGGAAGTCTGTGAATTGCTAAAAAATAAGGGGCGATGCCCATACTACACCAATGTAGAACGTCGCTCGTATGAATACATTCAAATGCAGCAACAATTAGCCCACCGCCCCTATATGGGGTCAGAAATTTTGCGTGCTTGTAAGAAGCAAGAGATCTGTCCATACGAATTAGTTAAAAGTGTAACTCATGATGCTAGAGTTATAGCGTTGAGTTACCTTTATGTTTTTGACCCGCAAATTCGTTCAGCTTTTCTTAAAAATTTAGAAACTGACCTTCAAAAAATCATACTAGTAGTCGACGAAGCGCATAATCTTCCAGAAACAGCAGTTGATATCTCTAGTAGCCAGCTTAGTCTATTCGTTCTTCGGCAAGCAGAGCTGGAGGCTGAGCGGTTTGGTTACAAAGATATCGAAAATTTTGCACGTTTCTTCCGTGTTGAGATAGATAAATTAACTGATAAAATTAGTAAAGAAGAAGTTGTTGACCCCAATTTAATTTTGAAAATTATAGAGTCAGAAGGCAGTATTGTTAGACCTCGTGAATTCTTCATACACATGCATGAAGTCGGTCTAGCCATCAAAAAAGTATTACTATCTGAAGGTAAAAACCCGCGTAGTTACGTCAATGCCATAGCAGACTTTCTAAATAAATGGTTAGATACAATATACGATGATTCCTATATCAACGTTGCAAGTAAATACTACAATAAAGATGGTAATAAAGCAGCCAAGCTTGAAATAGTCGCTTTAGATCCGGCAAAAATTACTGAGCCAGTTTTTTCGCAAACGTACGCTAACGTAATTATGTCGGGTACTTTGCAGCCACTGGATGCTTATGCACATATGACAAAGCTACCTGAAAGTACTGTGCGGTTCCTAGCATCGTCCCCATTCCCTAAAGAGCACGTTTTTTCTGCAGTTTGTCTTGGTGTTAGCACATCGATGAATGAACGTACACCCAAAATGTATCAAACTATGATTGGTCGTATAAATGAAGTCGTTAATAGTACCCCCACCAATACAGGCATCTTCGCGGCATCATTTCAAGTTCTTAATGCTCTTCTCTCCGAGGGCCTTGAACAGCAATTGCTTAAACCATTGTATTGCGAGAAAAGTGGAATGAGTTCTAAAGAGAATGAAAAAATAGTGCAGAATTTCAAGGCATGCGGTGAAAAAGGTGGTGCAGTATTTCTAGGAGTACAAGGTGGTCGTACTTCTGAAGGTGTTGATTTCCCAGGAAATCAGATGAATTCTGTAGTTGTTGTAGGTGTTCCATACGCTGAACCTACACCTCGTGTTCGTGCACAGATTGATTATTACGAAAATCGTTTTCAGGGTAGAGGTCGTGAATATGGCTATGTTTTACCTGCGATGAAGAAAGCTTGTCAAGCTGCTGGTAGACCCATCCGTACTCTTGAAGACAAAGGCGCCATAATCTTTCTAGACTACCGTTATGCAACAGCGTATACTAAGAGTTTTATACCTTCTTGGGTTACAAATGGCATGAAAATAATACCGGATAAACCAGGGATATTATCGAATGAAATTACGCATTTTTTCTCAAACCAAACTTAAACTTCATCAAGTTTTTTATTTAAAACTACCTTACCTAAAACAAGCCGTATAGGTTTCGAAGAAACTGATGTTTGAATTTTGAGTGTTCTTCTACTAGTGTTTATTGCTCGTAGGACACCAATACCCAGGAACCTTGTGCCGTATCCATACAATCCAACAAGGATACCCTTTTCTGGTTCCTGCGATTTGGGTATGCCATTACGCGGTTCAATGGTTAATTGGCTTATTGGGATGCATTGGAGTTTTGGTTTTTTCAGGTATTTCTTATAAGTCATTTCTCGTAGACTTTTGCGTTTGTCTGGTCCGCGTGCGCTCAACGCCGGTGAAGGCTCTACGACCATTACCCCTCCACCACCTAGATAGGACATGATTTGGTCTAATTCATCTTTGGCTTGGATACCCACAACTACGTCAGGTTTTAGTTCTTTTATCAGGGATAACTTGTAGTTAACTGCTACATCGCCTGCGATAAATCCGTCAGTATTTACTATGACGTAATCCACTTCTTTTTGTAATGCCTCGTTAATCATAGATGTTAAACCTTGTATCATCTTTGGTATTGCATCGATAGGTGAGGTGACGCCTACGAAGAAACCATTTTGTAGTCTGAGGTTATTGAGTTCAGTAACTGCTTTAGTGGTGAGCGCGTAACCAACACTAGCTGCGGGTCCAATGTCTGATTGCCCCAAGTCACCGTCTACGACTGCAACTCTGTGATCTCCAACTACTAGCTTGTTTAGTAAGTATGCGCAAAAGCTGCTTTTACCCATATCAGCAGCACCTAAAACTATGATTACTCTTGGTTTTTTTTCTAATTCTTTTACGATTTGAATCGGTTTATTCCATGATTGAGGAATTGTATTCCCTTCAACTTCGGTAATTGTTGCATTAGCACCTAACATGATGTTAAGAACCATATTCTCGACTGCATAGAACGGTTTACGTTTATCTTTTCGAATTACTACCCGCTGAGTTTCCTTGAGTTGTTTACCAAAGACTTCAGCTATACCAGAGACTATTTGGACAGATGCTGGACCATCTATCAGTAGGGTATTATTCTCTTGTACTGTTTGCTGCAACAACTTTCTTCCTCATCAATATTCGTCCGGTTCTCCCAGCTATACGGATAGCGGAAGATATATGCCTAATCTTTCTACTATGCATTGTTAGGTGCCGATTGGTTCCCGTTTCATTAACCACTTCTAACATAACCTCATCTGGTAATGTGTCATCAAGATCCCACAGTAGCTCTCTATACACAGGCACACCAGTTCCAATCTTAACAATAACACTGGTTACTGAAAAGTTAATGGTCTTTAATATCTTAAGGATACTGTTTACTAATTCTCGACCACTATAGCAGTTGCATTCTAACATTATTTTTCCATCAGCCAATATTGCCAATCCGATTACCTCGCCTGGATCTATACCAATTATTATTTTCTCATATGTTTCTTTACCTGATAATATTTTTTTTATTTCCATTAATAAACTGTCAAGTTCCTCTTCCCCTTGATATATGAGGATTTTTGGATAGTCTACTAAACCCTTTTCTCCATTGGTAGTGATAACCAATTTAGCTCTAGACGGTATGGGTTCTCCAGGTATTAAACTAAAGAAGCTAATACCTTTTTCTCGCAAAGCGTTAGCTATAAAATAGTAAACTTTACCCTGTACTGTTGCAACAGCAACTTTTTCTTTCATAAACCATCCTTTACGTATACTTTAAGTGCAAACAAATTATATTCTTCCAACTAATAATGCTTGACGTGTAGGTATATGGCGCCAATTTCAACAGGTTGTAACTGTATTGATCAAAATATAGGTGGGGGTATCCAATCCGATAGCATTATACTTGTTTATGGTGAACCGGAAACTGGTAAATCTACCTTTGCACTCCAGTGTGCTGTCAATTCTGCGATTCAAGGTGGCAAAATTCTTTATGTTGATTGTGATAATACTTTTTCTACAGAACGTCTTTTGCAAATTGCTGGTTATGATTTTAATACGGTGTCTGAACGGATAGTGCTCGTTAAGCCTCGTGATTTTCGGGAACAAACAGTATTAACCGAGCACATAGAAGATTATGCTGTTAATGTTGGACTGATTATTTTCGATACTTTTACTGCGCTTTACAGTGCGAAAGCCGCTGAATCGCCTAAAGCTTTCAGTACAAATCGTGAATTGAATCGGCAACTTGCCTTACTTGCGCAATTAACGAAGACGAAAAAGATCCCACTTGTTATTAACAGCCAAGTGCGCAGCATAATAAGCGAGCAATCGGCAAGTGTTCGACCAGTGGCAACCCGTGTGTTAAACTTCTGGGCTGACAACGTCCTGTTATTCAAGCCTACAGACTTTTCTCGAGTAATACAAGTTATCATAGAAAAAGCCCCTGGATTAACCGCCGAAGTAGCGTGCTACGTACAAATAGGGGCAGGCGGATTAACAGATGCATAATTTCAATAGATCATGGTTGACCACAAAATGGATATAGCTCTACTAATAGCTGAAGCATTAAAATTCATCTTTCCAGCTTACTGCGCCAATGCTACACCAGTTCTTGCGGGTGGCGGAAAAAAAATTGATTTGGGTAAAAACTTCGTCGATAATAAACGCGTCTTTGGTAACAATAAGACTTTTCGTGGTTTCTTTTTTGGCTGGATAGTGGGTTTTAGTGTAGGCTTAGTAGAGGGTTTGTTTTTCGGCTTTGACAAGTATCCTGTGTTATTTAGTTTGCTAATTCCTTTTGGAGCCCTTTTAGGTGATTTGTTCGCAGCTTTTATTAAAAGACGTTTAGATATACCACCTGGTGGGATGTTGCTTGTTGTGGATCAAATCGACTTTGTCATGGGTGCTTTGGTCTTTACGTTACCTCTGGCTTTTATGGGGATATTTGCGTTGACTTGGCAGGTGGGAGTTACTGTATTGATTATTACTCCTCCGATTCATTTACTGACTAATTTTGGCGCTTACAAGTTAAAGCTAAAAAAACACCCTTGGTAAGACCAATACCTTTTATATTTCAAATAGTAAAAAATGATACTTGATTTTGAGTTTAACTCATCTTGAAAAGGATTGCTGTTTCCAAGAATATGTATGATAGCAGTACAAAAGTAACGCCTACAACCAGTAACATGTATGCCTGTCTAGGTTTATTGGCGTTTTTTGCAGCCTGATAAAATGCTAGTAACCCTAAAAAGCCCATTGAGTAGAGCATTGCCGAAACAATGGTGTCTGCCACGAATTGTTCACTTATACCTGGATAGAGGAAGTAGAATGTTGTTCCAGTATAAAATGCGCCAATTGGTTGATTTATTAAAGTGTATAAGCCTCCGCCAAAGAGGAATATTGCAAAAGCTAAACCAGCCAATGTAATTATTGTTAATGTCGGTGTATTGGTGGACGCTTTACGGAACCATCGACTGAGCGAGAAAGACAGTTCTCCTGATGTTTTCTTTATTTTTCCAGACACTTCTTTTCCTCTTCCTCTATTAGATACTTTGCTACTTCTTTAGCCCATTCTCCAGTTAATGAATTTTTCTGAATTTGACACAGGTAATCCTCCCAATTTATCGAAGTAGCTTTCTGCCATACTCTAAATTTTTCTAAAATACTTGTGTAGGCTTTAAAATGTAAATGGCAAAATTTATTCTCGTATATTTTTCTGCTACAGATAACACATTTCACTTTATTTCTCCTTTGTTGGACATTGAGGATTCAGACATAGTCGCCATGGTGCTCTTTTTTTCAAATATACCGAAACCATGGTTGTGCCACAACTACATATGCGAGCAAGGGGTTTTATTATGCCTAATTGAGGCAATGGATAGGTTGTACTGCATTTGTTTTGAAAATAATTAATGCAACCAACAAAACGTTTTTTTGTTTTCTTAGAAGTTATGATGATTAGTGCTCCTTTACAGTTTGGGCAAGTTCCTATAGTGTTAGATTCCAATCTACTTTGTTGAAGTGCAAAAGATAATTGTTCACCAATAGAGCCTTCTTCATTTTTTAATTGAGCAGTTATTACTTTTAACCGTTCTATAGCATCAGATATTACGCTATTTTTTGTTTCTTGGCTGCATTGTATGGCGTCCATCTTGGATTCTAGTGAACGTGTCATATCCGGTGAAACCACAGTAGGGCAGTACTTTTCTAAGACGTCAATGACTTCAAAGCCTAAGTCGCTTACGGATAGCCTGTCTGTTCCTATTAGATATTTGCGTTCTTTGAGGGTTTCTATGATTGAGGCGCGCGTGGCTTTTGTTCCAATTTCTTCCTTTTCCATTTTTTGTAGTAAACTTCTAGGATTATAGCGTTGGGGCGGTAGTGTGAAGTGCTTTTTTAATGTAATCCTTTTTACCTCAAGAATTTGCCCTTCTATTAATGTTGGTAACGTATCATCCTTAATTTGTACGTAAGGATGGTATAGGTGGAACCACCCTTCATTGATTGTACGGGCTGCGTTGAAGTAAAAGCAATAGTTGTTGAGGCTTATGGTTGCTTTGATGTTTTGACGCAAAGCTGGTTCACCAAATACTGCTAGAAACCGTTTTATTATGAAATCCAAGAGGTTTTTCGCTTGTGTATCTAACGGTTTTTTAGGTAAATTTCCTGTTGGATAGATGGCGGGGTGAGCGGGGTCGTCTTTTTTTCCTTCATTTGGTCTTAAATTAGTTTTATTGAGCAGTTCATTAGTGAATGTACTGTAAAGCGGTGTTTTACCTATTTTTTTTAGGATGCCTCTATAACTTATTGAAGGTGGCAGTTTTTGACTATTGGTTCTGGGATAAGAAATCAATGCTTCCAAGTAAAGACGTTGTAGTATGTTAGATGTGTGCATGGGGGTGAAATGGAAGAGCTTGTATGCCTCAATCTGAAGCGTACCTAAATCAAATGGCACTGGGGGATTGACGACTGTATTACTGGTGATAATGCCTTCAATTTTAGCAACTTTGGTTTTACATGATTTTTTCAGAGTTGTAGCTTCTGTTAAGGTTTCTAAATTTTTTTCGTAGGTTACGCTAATTAGGGTGCCATTTATGCTGATTTTAGCTGTTAAGTTCCAGTAGGGAGTGGGGACGAAGCATCGAATCTCTTTTTCTCTTTTCTCTAAAAATCGAAGTGTTGGTCCTTGAACTCTACCAGTGCTCAAAGTTGCATAATGGCCGCTTGATTTCTTCACAGCTTGCGTAAGTGCCCTAGAAAGATTAATACCATATAACCAGTCGACTTCATGACGCGTTAATCCTGCTTGAACAGCATCAAAATCTAGCTTAGGTAATAATTGACTATATGCCTCTTGCAGATCTTCCTCTGTTAAAGTGGAATATTTCATGCGTTTAGCCTGTAGCTGTTTTTCTCCGCATGCATATTTGAGAATGGTGTAACCGATTACGCTGCCCTCGATGTCAAAGTCGCAGCCATTAACAAATTCACTTGCATCGTGTGCTAATTCTGATATGACTTTTAACCAAACCCTGATTCTTGGGTTCCCATTTTTTATTTGATATTTCGGAACCCATTGATAATCAAAAATGGGGTATTTTTCATTTTTTTGTTTGTTTGTAATTGTGTATAGGTGACCCAATGCAGGGACTACAACTATGTCGCCATTTCGGTAAGCTTGAAAGTAGGGTACACCACTGGAAAACGATTTTTTAGGTTTTCCTTGTGCATCCAATGCGGTTGCTATTCGGTTAGCCGCATCTGGTTTTTCAGTAATTATCAACGCGTATTTCTGCAACCGTTTCTAAACCACACACTACTCCACAATTGATTGTTAATTAAAAACTTTACAGTGCATTAATAGTCTATTCAATTCTTGAACGCTTTAGCAACCAATAAATACACCGTGGATGATGTAACTGAGAAGGGGAAATTAGATGCCGGAACGTGTCATTTGTCATGATTGTAAACATGTTTTGTATGAAGGCTCTGAACTTAAACCTCCAGACGAAATAATCCAGAGCTATAGCGGAAAATGCCCCAAATGTGGTCGAAAACTCTCTTTGTTACCCTTGGGTGTTGAAGTTAAACCCGTAAGTAAACGTTAAAATTCCAAAAATAATACATCCTTTTTTCAACTGTTTTTTAGCTATAAGTAACATAACTGCCGTTGTATTTATGGCTATTAACAGTCTGTTTCTCTTATTATTTTCTTTATTTATAGTTGAAGCATGTTTCTTGAGGAATTACTGATAAGCCGTTTTTTTAAATATACTCTTACTAAATAATTCCATTACCCTATTGTTAAGGTTAGTTTTGGAAAGCAATAAATAAATCTCTCATGTGTAAAATAGTACTAATAACATACATTGGACGAGATGGCTCAAAGTGGGGGAAACTCTTAGGGACCGACTAGGTAATGGCTTATCTGGTTTTAACAGGTTTGGAATACATGTAAGCCATGGTACTATCTTAGCTTATGCTGCATTGATTTTGATTCTCTTTGTCGCATTTACTATCCGTATTTTGCCTCTTCGATGGGAAAACCTTGCGATGGGTACCGCTTACCTCAATGAGTTTGATCCCTACTATCAACTTAGCATTACCCAGCATATGATTAACAATGGGTTACTTTCACCCTACACCGAACATTGGATTAATACTATGAAGTGGTTCCCTGATGGATTAGACATGTCTACTTCATTGCCCTCGCTACCGATGACAGCAGCTGTACTCTACAGTATAGCATCAGTGTTCGGTCAAATCGATTTAATGACTTTCTGCTCAATACTTCCAGCTTTTATAGCTGCAGTCTCATGTTTTATCCTATATTTTGTAGGAAAAGATATGGGTGGACGAGCAGTCGGTTTATTCTCAGCCTTGTTCCTTGCATTGGCACCATCTTACTTACAGAGAAGCTCGCTAGGCTTTTTTGATACAGAAATTCCTGGTGTTCTTGGATTAGTTTTATTCATTTTTCTATTCATGCGTTCTATGGACGGAAATCGTTCACTTAGAGCTTCTTTGCTTTACGCAGTAGGCGCTGGGCTGTCTTTAGCA
Organism: Thermoproteota archaeon; assembly: GCA_012511995.1. GTDB lineage: Archaea > Thermoproteota > Bathyarchaeia > Bathyarchaeales > Bathycorpusculaceae > Bathycorpusculum. Next base: position 11,423 of record JAAZFA010000073.1, read on the forward strand.
TACTTCATCGCAGGATGGGGTGCAGCATACTATATTATTGGTTTAGTTTCACTATTCATTTTGGTCTTGGTTCTCTTAAAGAGATATCAACCAAGAATGCTAGTTAACTATAGCATAATATTCGGTATAGCTTTGATGATTGGAACCAAAGTTCCCTATCTGGGGCTTAGTTACCTTACATCAGGCGCTATACTTCCAGTAGGTGCTGTATTTATAGCGTTGATTATAGCGGAATTGCTACGTAATAATATCTCGATAAAAAACAAACTTGTCATGATTGTGGGTGCGTTAGTGATTATAGTTGGAGCATTTATCGCTTTATGGCTAACTGGAACACTCAGTAGCCTGGCAGGAAAATTTGTCACTGTATTAAATCCCTTCATTAGGGCCTCTTCTCCCCTTATCGACTCAGTAGCAGAACAACGAATAACTGCATGGGGTAATCTCTACATAGAACTAGGCATAACCATATTATTCTTCTTAGTTGGGCTATACTTTACATTACGTAATCCAACCAACCGAAACATATTCCTTCTACTCTTTGCGGGGACCTCGCTATATTTCGCCAGTTCAATGGTCCGTCTACTAGTACTCTTCGCTCCAGCATTCGCAATGATTGCGGCCATAGGAATAATAAGTACTACTCGACCCTTTTTCAAATTACTTAAAGGGGATCCTCGAAAGTTAGCAAAATCAAAACGACGAATGCCACGTGTAAGCAAAGAATTCAGTGGAGTTGCAGTACTTCTCATCTTTATGCTATTGGTTTCAAGCTTTGCTTTCTCGCCACAAACAGGTGGCACTCCAAGAGCAGTCTCTAATGCATACACCCCGACAGCAATTAGCTCTTCCAGCCTTCCAATAGGTGGTGCAGGTCTCAACGCACCTGTTACTACATGGCTTGACACGGTACAGTGGCTTAATCAAAATGCTCGATCTACCGATGTCACAGTCAGTTGGTGGGACTATGGTAACTGGTTGAGTGATCTTGGAAACGTGACCACACTTGCCGACAACACAACCGTAAACAGTACAAAGATTGCGGATCTTGGTTTCTTCTTCATGGGCAATGAGAACCAAAGTTTAGCCCTGATGTCGCAGTATGGACAAGACCGGGTCAAATACGTTGTGGTCTATGAAGTCCTTGCGATAACTGGACAAACAGCAACTGGTTCATTAGTTGTGGCGCCCGCTGGATTTGGCGATGAAGGCAAATGGGTTTGGATGGCTAGAATTTCGGGGCAAGAACCTAATAGATTCGTCGATAAGGGTCTAATCAGCGCTTCTGATATGTGGCATAACGAAACCAGTTTTGGACAATCAGGTCAAACTGGCTTTCAATGGAACGATCTAGGCTTAAACAGTACCATCGAAATGGTGCTCTTCAGCATGCAATCACTGTATGTTGCAAACATTAATTCGCAGGGTACCTACACACTCGAACTCGACCACGCCGCATCGACACCAACATACCTTAGACCTATCAAAATTTCTGGTATAGATATTGATCCTCAAACATACGGCGGTCTAATCCCACTCGTGGGTATTTACGAAATCGACTGGGACGCATACAACGCAGCAAATCCATAGGATGGGCGTGCTAGGTGTTTCCCAAGGTTCCTGATCAACACAAAGTTGGTCGACCCTTAATCCCCAACGGTTTGGGCGTTTTTTACGTCCTTTTCACCACCGTTTACTTATTACTAGTATATTTTTTACAACAAAGTTCTAACCCTGAGCATGTTTCTGCAGCTTTCACTCTAGCGGCATGTGTTTTGTTTGGTGGCTTTATGGGTATGATGGATGATTGGATTGACCTAAAATGGCGTTATAAAGCCTTCATGCCCCTAATTGCAGCTTTGCCTCTAATCTACTATGCGCAGGTTATAAGTGCCCGAACGTCTATTACCCTTCCATTTATTGGTGCCATAGATTTCGGAATTTCTTACTTCTATATAATAATACCCTTGATCGTGATGATTGTAACTAATACAGTTAACCAACTTGGCGGTTTAAATGGCTTAGAAACAGTCTGTCCCGCAATAGTCATTACTGGTTTAATGGCTTTCTCGCCTAATTGGCTGTTAATGCTTGGACCCCTACTATTCTGGCTAATACTATCAATACTCAATGTCTCCGGAAAAATTTTTGTCGGCAATACTGGGTCATTTGCTATTGGCATGACTATCGCCTCTTTTGCTGTCATTTCAGACATGAAGGTGAACCTGTTTATCTCAATCTTGCCATTTATTTTCAACAGTTCCATTATTTTATTATCAGTATTTTTTACACGCAAAAAAGCTGCAGTGTCCTTCGACGGGCAGAAATTATGCTCGGACAATCGGAGGAGTCTTGTAACTATCTTAACATACCATCGACCACTAAGTGAACGTATGATCGTTATTGCAATATCTTTAATTGTAGCTTTCTTTACGTTGTTTGGTTTGTTAATACAAGTAATGTCTTAAGCCATGCTAAGAGGTATTGCCCGATTATGTGCCTAAGAAACTAGCTAACCGCGTCATGCCGATGATCTCTTCGAAACTTAAACCCAACGCATCAAGTACCTGATCAAATGTTGACTGCAAATATGCAACGTATTTCTCGACATCTATTTCATTTCTAGAAGCAAGCTCAACAGGTTTAACTCCTGCGTTTCCTTTAGACGATATATTCTGGCTTCCTGATTTCATGACCTTTACGAAGCTAATTAGGTCGCCTGCGTGAATTTCTTTTCCACTTTCCTGTAGAATTAATGCTGCCTTCACATGTTGCGGTGTAGTCTTAGTATAACGCGATAAGTCATCACCTAATACAACATGGAATGCTAAGTCGCTGTTTTCCACCCACTCTCGGCGTTTCAACATGTTATACCTTTCCCGAACGATGGTGGCTATGTCTTTTCTAGCTTTCTCGAAATCTTGAGGGTTCTTAACTTGCGCCAGTCGGGCTTTCATTTGATTAAACGCGTCTTTAATAAACAGAGGAATGTGCTTTTTTTTACCAGTCAGACCCTTAACATCTACTGTGCCGTCTTCGAGTACACCTAGATAGTTCTTTTTACGACTACTAAACACTGCATAGCGATAGGTTTTCTCCATATCTATACCCATTCCTAATTCGTGTTCGGTATAGTTGATGATGTCTTCGATTTGTTTTTTACTTGGATTTTTAAGAAACACACTGTCTGTGTCTCCGTATAACACTTGGACACCTATAGAATTAGCATAGCTAAGTATTTGGGTGATACTATAGCGCCCGACTGCTGCAGTTGCTTCAGCAACTGGTGGGCAATAAAGATCAAAACTGTCAGCTCCAAATACCCCATAACTAGCATTTAAAATAACTTTTAGTGCTCCCTGCGCAATATTGTACCAACTACGAAGTTCCGTTGGCAGGGCCTTATCTTTAGCTCGATTCTTATACCACCGCACTCGCAAATCACGCAATGACCCTATGAGCAAGCTTTCTAGCGCCCTCTTCTCAGTACATACCCAATGTTGCGTATCTGGAATAGTATGTCCATGGCAACCGGGGTGATTGCAGCGGATTGATTGGTAGCCTAGGTTCCAAACTTTGATAATAGATGGATATAGACTGGGAAAGTCCATAACTGCAACGTTAAAGTGCACGCCTGGTACAGGCTCAACAACTATGGCTCCTTTGTATTTTTTACCCTTAATTACGGCGGTAGTGCTGGTTTTGCCTTTTTTAGTTAGGATATCTTCAGCATTAGGGATGAGATATCCTTTTTTGCGGTGTTCACGGTGCATGAAGTTGCGAATCCATCGGCTCACCCCTTGGCGGCTAACATCCTCCATGGGCATAGATGCTATTCGGGTGAGAACCAACATTAATTTCATAGCTGAATCGTTATCGTGGCTGGTTAGTTTATAGGTTATCTCACTGTCACGAAGGCAGTATGAGGCCAACTCATTGTAGTTTAAGTCGCCGAAAGTTTTTTCAAGGTGAATTTTTTTGGTACCGATTAAAGCATAACCAACGTCGTCTAAGCTTACATCTTTGTATTTACCGCCATAAGCGTAAATCTGAATTGATCTGTTAAAAAAGAATTTGTAGAGATCAATATGAATACCAAATCGAAGTAGGCAGACGCGTTTTCCAACTTCAATTGGAATGTCAATTTTACTAAATCCTAAGTTGTAAGCTCGATGTGCAAGATAGCGAAGGTCAAAGTCGTCGCCGTTGAAAGTTAAGATAAAGGGGTAATCGTTAATAACATCAAAGACTTTTCCAATAAGCTCCTTTTCGGTGTCACAAAATTCTACTTCTACACCTTCTACAAGTTGTGGGTCGCCATCTTGCATATCTTCACGTTTTAAGACAAGGACTCTTTTGTCCCCGTCACTACTATATATGGAGCAGGCAATGACAGGGCAGGCGCCTTCACGAGCATCGGGCATACGCTTAGCTAGTGGTGAGTAAACCTCGATGTCAATGGCAGCACGACGGAATTCGGGTGCTGGATACTCAAGGAGCTTAGCCCACATTTCTGCGTAACCGCTTTCCTCTTCTGAACAATCATTAAAGACTTCACGGATTTTGGAAAGGTTACCTGCGATTGTATTATCACTAACTGAGACGAGATTGCCATTTTTAACTTCATAAATCATTCCTGGCAACAGTTGACGATCAAAAATGTATGATTGATAATACTTAATTTTTGATTCCCAAATCTTAGCGTTAGTATCTTTAATGTTAACGCCAAAAACATTGGGAAAGTCCTCTGGAATTATATCTCGAATAGTACCACTTGGTCGACCTCCAATGGCGAGGGGGTCTTTGCATACGATTTTAGTGGCTTCAATTTCTTTATCGTTGAGCGGATCGGTTCTTTTTACCTCCTCAAAATGATCGAAGCCTTCGTGGTTTTTTACCCTTTCAAATAGTTCCATTTCCTCTTTAGCGATGCTCGTAAGACAATACGGCAGGTGCCCAGTATTATCATACCAAAAGTGTATCTGTCCTTCTATCGGTTCATATAGTTTTATCACAGCTTTTTTTTGTTTGCCATCATAAGCAGCTGAAACAAAATAGGATGCAGGTAGATTATTTGGGGCAATCGGTGGAAAAGATCGATATTCTCTTTTTTTGCGTATGACCTGTTTAGCGGGTTTTTCTTCTATTTCCGGTTGCAACTGAGAAAGCGGTTCTACAGGTTTAGGTGCTTGCGCTAAATCCTCTTTTTTTTCAGAAGGTTTAGCTGGTTGACTAAACCATTTATCTAGTGTACTCGCCATCCCATTTTTCCCTTGCTTCAGTATGGTGCATAGAGACTAAAATGTGTAGCTACGATTATACACTGAATCTATAAAAGTTGATGCGGCGAAAAATTTGTTTGGTAGCGACACTTATTGTATCTATTCTATATAGTATCCTTTTAATCCATTGATTAGAGATTTCATACGGGGTTTATGTGTTTTGTGAATATGAATGTCTAATTCTTTTTTGGTGTCAAAGATATTTCCACATTCGGTACACATATACTGCCCAGCACGGGTTACTGGAAGACTTCTTCTTTTAACTACCTGACCCACTTTTTTTCACCTGTATAATAATAAAAAGAGAGGTTTCCTATGTAATTGTGTGCAACAATGTTATTGCACACTATTCTTGTTCATGTTCTTTACCTTCTTCAATAAGTTCTCGAACTCGAGGACCACCTTTTGCCCCGCCCCTTCTTCCAGCTTCTTCAACAGTCATTTTACCTCTAGACCTGCTATTTTCACCCATGTCCTCATTTCTTCGCCTTCTCGACAAACATGTCACCTCCATTGCTGGAGCTTGTCATAGAATACATGAAGTTCTAGCAGCAATAGAAACTTGATAAGGATATGTGACTGTTAACATACAGTAACAAGTACACTATTTGAATTCCTTAATTAGGTCTATTGCATTTGGTTACTATGTGATTAAATTTGTTGCGGGAAGCTTGGACAATCGCCATTGAAACTTTAAGCTGGATGGAGATTCGAAGACTTAATGAACGCTCAGCATTAATGCGTACTATTAAACAGCTAAATACCAAGGATCCGCAAGCTATTCGGCTATCATATGGTCTCGTTGTGGAGACCACCCGTCGTAAAAATTTGATTGATAAACTTGTCAACGATGTTGTTTTTCCTAAAAATATTTGCGAATTCGATCAAGGCGTTCAAGCCTTCCTAAGACTCTATGTTTACCAGACCCGTGTCACAAAGAACTGGGGCAAATATAATCTAAAGGAAGCAGAAAATATTGCCCGTTTAGGCCGTTCGATTCTGGGTTGGAAAGCCATGAGAGACATTGAACCTTTCCTTGGGTTTTTATTAACCCGTCAACTTACTCCCATAATTGATGCATCTCCTGTAGCCGAAAAAATCGGGTTACAAACATACAATCCTATCTGGTTTGTCGAGTATTGCTTCAAACATTTTGGTAAAAAGGAAGCTGTTGCGTTCCTGCAAGGTAGCCTTAACCCTCCTCCAATTTACATTCGTATAAACACTTTGAGAGGTGTAGAAAATGAAATTGTAGAAAAACTTGAGTCAGAAGGCATCAAACTCGAAAAAGTGGAACTTCTCAAATACACCTACAAAGTGGTCGAATCCAAAACTACTCTTAACAACTCGCCGTCTCTCAAAAAAGGCTTATTTTACGTGCAAGATAAAGCCAGTTGTTTTGCAACCCAAGCTGCAAACCCTCAACCTGAAAACATAGTGCTTGATATCTGCGCTGCGCCGGGAGCTAAAACAACATTTCTCGCTCAACTCATGGATAATGCTGGTAGTATAACCTCGATGGATTTCTCAACGAAACGGATGAGGACTTGGCAAAAGGAAATCATCCGTATGGGTGCAAAGAACGCTAACCCTATTATCGCCGATGCGCGTGCCTCCATTCCAGTAATGGAAAAAGCTGATTCACTGGTTCTAGATCCTCCTTGTACAAGTTCAGGTGTATTTGCCAAGCAACCTTCTGCTAAATGGCGACTCAGTCCCAAATCAATCCATAACATGTCTGAAATACAGCTTCAAATGATCAATAATTGTGCCGATAAAGTCAAACAGGATGGCTTTCTTACTTACTCTACTTGCAGCATCACCCTTGAGGAGAATGAGGGTGTTATTGGAACCTTCTTAAAAGCGAACTCAGACTTCAAGTTAGTGACTATTGAGCCAAAGATTGGGTTGCCAGGTCTCCAAGGTTTAACTGAGTGCCAACGCCTCTACCCGCATATTCATCATTGCAATGGATTTTTTATTGCAAAAATGAAAAAATTATGAACGAGCGGAACCGAAGTCACTTAGCATCTTTTGTGGAGTTTTCTTGTTATATAATGGATACGTTACTTTGTTTCCATCCACATCTGCCATTTCATTTAATACATGTCGAATTACGCCCTCTCTGCTGATTATATGCAGCACTTTAATGTGCCGTGCGACTAATGCATCTGAAATCAGGTTTCGATGGCACTTCCATGGTAAAGCCTCAGCACACATCAATGCCACTTGGTTTTCTTTTGCTAAAACAATAATTTTCAGGAATGCAGCAACGAATTCTTTGGTTTGCATATAGTCGGCGTATCCACGGAAACTAGCGTTTTTTAATGCCAAGTTGATGCTGTTAGTTTTGGGACGATGTAATCCTCCAATAGCTTCTAGATGTATGTATTTTATATCATAATGACGAAGATGTGCGGGTAGGGTTTCTTTGTTAAACTGAGGGTTATATCGACTATGCGGGGCAGTCCGGATATCGATGAGTAGAGTGACTCCATAGATTTTTAGTAACTCGATGAATTCTTCGAGTGACCGTGTGGAATGTCCGATGGTGTACACTTTTAGGTCAGATTCTCTACTCAAAGTTTAATCCTCTCAATAAGTGATATTAGCTGTTTTATTATAAAGAATTGTTTAACAGATACCCGTTAATATTACATTGCGAGTTAGTTTTTGTTCGAGTTACAAATTAAGTGAAATTATACTTTGACATTTTACCTATTTTGCATATACTGTAATAGCAAAACGTATAAACTACTAATCTTACCTTTATCTGTAACAGTACATAAACCTTAATAGTAAACTAAAATAGCATCTTTGCTATCAAAAAACTTGCTTTCAACCATACAATAGTATAAAATCTGTCTATCCCTTTATAGGAAGGTTTTTAGTATAGTTGTTATATGAGACTGTGAAAAAGTAGACAGTCTAAAGTGAGGTTAACATATTATGTCCGTATTTGCAGCACCAGGAGCATATGACCGTGCAATTACTGTTTTCTCACCTGATGGACGACTCTTCCAAGTTGAATATGCGATGGAACTCGTCAATCGTGGCGCCACTATACTTGGAATCCAAACCTCAGACGGATTAGTGCTGGGGTCAGAAGAAAACATAGAAGCCCTTGAAGAAGCAGGCTACTCATGGAAAATTTTCCGAGTAGACGACCACATAGGAGCAGCCATAGTTGGCTTAAGCTCAGACGCACGTATATTAATCGACCAAGCACGAATATATGCTCAAAGTAACAAACTAACATACGATGAACCCATCGATATAGAAGTCGTAACCAAACGTATCTGCGACATCCAACAAATGTATACACAACACGCCGGTGTCAGACCATTCGGTGTTTCCATAATCTTTGGAGGCGTTGACAAAACAGGTTCACGTGTCTTTGGAACTCACCCAAGCGGAACCTACCGAGGTTACAAAGCCACCGCTCTTGGTGCAGGACGTGATACTGTACTAAATATCCTAAAAGAAGACTACAAAGAAGATATGTCAATCGACAACACAATCAAACTAGCAGTAAAATGCTTAGTAAAGGCGCTAGAAACACGTCAATTACCTCCAAGAATAAAAATTGCAATAATCCCTGCTGCAACCAAAAAAATGGAAATGTTAAACGACAACACAGTCGAAGGATACATCAAAGAGTTGGGTCCAAGCAAGTGACAGCGTAATGAGCGAAAAGTTCACCGTCGCACGCTTAACCAGAGAAAACGAGCACTTTGAGATTCTGGTAAAATCAACTAAAGCACTGGATTACCGCAACGGAAAAATCTCAGGTATAAGTGAGGTTTTGGCCGCTGAAACGATCTTTTCTGATGCAAACAAAGGTACAAAAGTTTCCGACGAATCAATGAAAAAAGCGTTTAGAACGACGGATCCGCTCCAAATCGCAGATGAAATTCTCAAAAAAGGTACACTTCAATTAACAACCGACCAAAGAAGAAAAATGGTCGAGGATAAAAAAAGACAAGTAATAGACTTCATAGCCCGTCGGGCAGTCGACCCAAAAACAAATTTGCCCCATCCACCTTTGCGCATTGAAAACGCCATGGAACAAATCCGCTTTTCTATTGATCCATACAAGTCAGTGGATGAGCAAGCTAAAGATATTGTAAAATTATTACGCCCTATTCTACCACTCAAAGTAGAACAGGTTAAGGTAGCAGTTAAAATCCCTACTCAATATGCTGCAAGAGCTTATGGTACAATCAAGACGTTGGGCACAATAAAACGTGAAGAGTGGCGCGGGGATGGTTCATGGTATGGTGAACTAGAATTACCCGCAGGATCATACGCTTCATTACTAAACAAACTGGGCGACTCTACTAAGGGAACTGGAGCAGCAAAAATAATCTAAGTAATATGAAATACAGGTGATTTTATGCCAACATTCTTTGAAAAAAAACAGCTCGTAACGCCCGGTGAATTGCTCGCAGAAGGCGACTATCTGCCTGGTGAAAACACATATGTTGAAAACGGCAAGGTTTACGCCTCAAGGATTGGGCTCGTGGATAGCGACAATAAAAAGGTAAATGTCGTTGCACTCAGAGCATTTTATTTGCCAAAAATGGGTGACATTGTAATCGGTACAATCCTTGAAGTAGGCTTCAGCGGTTGGACCGTTGACATTAAAGCCCCTTACAATGCAATGCTTCGTGCTTCAGATGTGTTAAGTAGACCCTTTAAACCCCAAAATGACGAATTATCAGCAGTCCTAAACGCAGGCGACTTAATCGTTGCCAAAATTGCATCCTATGATCGGGCACATGATCCTCAATTAACAGTAGGTGAACCTGGCCTTGGGAAAATAACTCGAGGTCAAATTCTCAGAGTGACACCCACAAAGATCCCCAGAATTATCGGCCGCAAAGGCTCTATGATATCGATGATTAAACAGGAAACCAACTGTCAAATAATCCTCGGATTAAACGGTGTCATATTAGTAACTGGCAAGACCATTGAAGAGGAGGAAGTTGCCATTGAGGCAATACAAAAAATTGAGGAAGAATCCCATACAAGTGGTTTAACCGATCGCATTACCCAGTTCTTGAAAGAAAAGAAACAACCAGTTAAAATGGAGGAAACACAACAATGAATGATAAAACCGACAAGTTAATCGATAAAAAAGGGATCCGCGGCGATGGCAGAAAAGCGGATGAACTTCGCTCTCTGAAACTTCAAGTAGGCGTACTATCGAACGCTGATGGTTCAGCATATATTGAGCATGGAAAAAATAAAATCTTGGCAGCTGCTTTTGGTCCAAGAGAAATGCATCCAAAGCATCTTTCGCAACCCGACCGGATGGTACTGAGATGTAGATATCATATGGCACCATTCTCAGTTCCGGAAAGAAAATCTCCTGCTCCCTCAAGAAGAGAAGTTGAATTGTCCAAAGTTATAAAAGAATCTCTTGAACCCGCATTATTCCTCGAGCTCTACCCAAGAACGGGTGTAGATGTCTTTGTCGAAGTATTGCAGGCAGATGGAGGAACAAGGTGCGCAAGCATCACCGCTGCTGCCCTAGCAATTGCAGATGCTGGCGTTCCAATGCGCGACTTAGTCGTTGCATGCGCTGCAGGAAAAATCGATGATACTATTGTCTTAGACCTCTATGATGTCGAAGATAAACTCGGTTCAGCAGATGTTCCAGTGGCTTACATGCCAAATCTAAACGCTGTTACCTTGCTACAAATGGACGGCGTCCTGTCTTCATCAGAACTTGAAAAAGCAGTAAACATGGCTATGGACGGTTGTAAAAATATCTATGCTATGCAAAAAGAGGCACTCAAGACTAAATACATGGTCGTTAAGGAGACTGAAGAGTAAATGTCATCACTCATAACTAAAGTTAGAGCAAAACAAATTGAACAACTACTAGAAAACGGTAAACGCCTAGACGAAAGAGGCTTACTTGATACCCGTGAACTTAAAATAGAACAAGGTGTGATCGAAAAAGCAGAAGGTTCTGCACGTGTATACCTGGGCAAGACCGAAGTATTGGTCGGTGTTAAAGTTGAAACTGGCGAGCCATTCTCAGACACGCCTAAAGAAGGTGTCATGACTGTTAATGCAGAGCTTGTACCAGTGGCTTCCCCCCGCTTTGAACCCGGACCACCTGATGAAAACAGTATAGAATTAGCTCGTGTTGTTGATAGAGGTATCAGAGAGTCTCGTGCTATAGATACGGGAAAACTCTGTATCGAAGAAGGCAAGAAAGTATTCATTGTTTTTGTCGATGTATACGTATTGAATCATGACGGAAACCTAATTGATGCATCTGCAATCGCTGCCATGGCTGCTTTAATGAACACAAAGATGCCAAACTATGAAGTCAAAGATGGTGAGCTTAAAATAAAACAAGGTTACAAGCCGCTACCAATGAGAAATCATCCAATTACAGTTACCCTCGGAAAAATCAACAATAAATTACTGGTTGATCCTTGGCTTGAAGAAGAATCAGTTATGGACTCACGTATTACATTTGCTACCGGTGAAGATGGTAACATCTGTGCTATTCAGAAGGGTGGCTCTGGTTATTTCACACCGCAACAGATTTTAGAAGCCTCAAAGATTGCTCTGGATAAGGCAGTTGAACTGCGCAAGAAGTTAAAATGGTGAAATAAAAGTTGCCGAAGACAAAGAAAGTAGGTCCTACTCGAGGTTTAGGTGCTCGTTATGGTTCTACTGTTAGGAAACGATATGTCAAAATCGTAACTGAACTCAAAAAACCTCATAGGTGTCCACAATGCGGTTTTGTCCGTGTTAAACGCCAAAGTGTAGGCGTTTGGGTGTGTGGTAAGTGTAGGTTCACTTTTGCAGGCGGAGCATATATTCCAAGCACGAAACTTGGTGTTATCGCGAAACGTGCTGCTAAAGGCTCGGCAATGGAAACAGTTGAGAAACAGGTACCTGTCGCTGAAGCTGAAACAACCGAAACATCGACTGAAGAAACCACCGAGTAACCCCTTCTTTCTTATTAGTTTTTATTTTTATTCCTTCCATAATTCGTATTGGTTACATATGTCTGAAAATGCTAAAGCAACGATCAATCTTGTATTTTATTCAGAAAACCAAGTGAACATTTTGTGGTCTGCATTATCACCAGAAACCAAAGCTTTGCCAACACGACGTATAAGCATTAAATTAGAAAAGAATAGTAACTGTTTGGTTTTAGTTGTTGAAGCTGAGGATACGGTTGCCCTACGTGCTACGTTGAATAGTTATTTGCGATGGATCGGCTCTACCCTAAGCGTTTTAGAGGTTATCCAAAAAAATTAGGTTTTCCTCTGAATTGTTGTTCCATTCCAGAAAATGATGTAGTCGTATCTGCTTACCGTTTTGGAATTGTCAAATATTATGTCAAAGTTTGTTCCTTGGTCGCAGATCAAGTTTTCTACATCATTATAGATGTCAGTAGTCAAGTTGTCGTGGCTCCAAAGTCCCCAAATTGTATCCGAAGCACTTCTAAAACCAAAACCATAGAAAGTTGGTAAAACATAAGCGGTCTTTAAGTTTTTGTAAC
>JAAZFA010000440.1 GCA_012511995.1 Thermoproteota archaeon
AAAACAGGTAGATAAATGATAATGAAATTATCTATGAGCGTGAAATAGCTCAAAGCTTATAACTAGATAGCAACTAATAATATACATGGGAAACTAAAACCCTTTAGAATTTACTTTGCCCTAAGGCTTTGCCCTAAGGCTGGGACGGCGACATCATTAGTTTTGAGCACATAGATTTATGATATTGCATAAATGCTTCCTCATCCCAACACAAACAAAAAACCGCCCCAACCCAAAAACAAACTGGAACCAACACCAAAACAGAGGATCAGAAAAACTGGGCAAAGATTCTCATAAAAAATAAAAAAATAGATATTATAGAAAACAGTTTCAGAAGCCTGATCAGTATTCAATATTTAAATCTCCAGATCTTAAAAAGCTACCTCGTTTATGGTTTAATTAATAAAACTTTCCATAAAACAAGCCCAGTTGTAAATAGTTTAAGCTATTTTTTATGAAATGTCTCCTTTTAATGCTAAGATTGTTAGATAAAAAAATGCTAAAAATTAATTTATTGGTGCCGTCTGCTAATCGGCTAGACTTTTAACTGGACTGAAGAGTCCACTCCTATGTTACCGACCAAGGAAACAGAAGGGTGAACCCATGATCTCAGTCCAAACCCAAATAGAGATACAAGGCGATTTAAGCCTTGCCAACATATCCCGAGAACTAGAAGAGGTAAACATCCCAAAAGAGATCCTCAAATCAGCCATAGCGAAACTCCAAGATGAGTTGGTCGTGGACCTATGCGGACCAAAATATGAAAGGAAACCTAGCAGAAAGGTGATAAGAGCTGGAACATCCAGCCGGACTCTTTGGACTAGGCATGGCAAAATAGAGTTCAGGCTTACCAGAGTGTACGATCTGGGAAGTAATTGCTATTTTAGACCGTTGCTTGTGTACATAGGGGTTTTCCCTAAGCAAAGAATTATTGATGATTTAGTATTGGAATGCGCTGAAATAGCGACTTACTTAACGTTTCGTGATTCTAAGACGGTGATTGAGAACCTAACAAGCGCGCAGGTTTCCAGGGGTAGAATTCATGGTTGTGTGCAAAGAGTAGGCGACTTCATGAATAGGCAGCGGAGGAGTGCTCCAGCTCAGGTTCAGGACTTGATTTTGGGAGATGGAACCAAATGTCACGGCTTAGGTGGAAAGAAGAATGGAGTTAACGTTATTTTAGGAAAGAATCAGGATACGGGTGAAAAGTCGCTTTTGGGGCTTGATGTGAACAAGGATTGGAAGGAAACTGCATATCAGTTTAAGGGTCGAGCCCATGTTGCAGTGTCAGACAATGAGCCATCTCTTAGGAATGCTCTTTTGGAAAAATCAGATTATTATGGAGCTTGCAATAGGCATTGCTTGGGTGATGTGAAGTATTATCTTTGGAGTGCTGGTTTATCCAAGAGTGAGAGAGAAGTCATTGTTGATGAGCTTGAAGCTATTGTGCAGACACTTCATAACTCGGTTAATAAACATGTGGCAGATGGGGATTTTGAGAGGTTAAAGAAAAGGATTGGCTGGACTTTGTGTGAACTTGAGAAGATTAGCAGCGGATTGGCCCAGAAAGGATTAGGAACGGTTGCCAAATTCATTCGTAACTGTGCTAATTACATGGTTACGTATGCTCGCTTAGCTATAGCGAACGTTAATGTTCCTTGGACAAATAATTTGATTGAGCGTTTGATGGGTGAGGTTGCTAAGCGGATTAAGCATAAGTGGATGCATTGGAGTGCAAAGGGTCTTGAGAATCTCCTAAACATTTTGCTGGCAAGATACTGTAACAAAAGAGCGTACGCTGAAATGAAAGAAAGATACTTAAGCTCAAATAAGGCAATCATTAGAATAGCGATAATATAGGGAAAGCTAGCCGATTAGAGGACACAACCAA
>JAAZFA010000074.1 GCA_012511995.1 Thermoproteota archaeon
AACTTCTAAAATAGAAAAACCGCTCAATAAGCCATAGTTGGGTTCTAAACATTTTTCTATACCCCTGCATAGTCAATCTGGCAGAAGGCAAAAATATGTCTGAAGAAATTGTAGGTCATGGCACATGGTATGACATGATGGCTAAAAGAGTCATTAAACGAGAGCAATCACTAAAACGGGACATGAACAAAATCCGTACGGAAATGGGTCTTGGTGCTTCAGGTTTTCCTCACATAGGCAGTTTAGGCGATGCATCACGCAGTTACGCAGTTACTTTAGCACTCAAAAATATGAACTACGACTCAGAGTTAATTGCTTTCTGCGACGATAAAGATGGTTTGAGAAAAGTTCCGGCAGGTCTATCAAAAGAAATAGCAACTGACTTGAAGAAGTATCTTGGCTATTCTGTATCCACTATTCCAGATCCCTTTGGCTGCCATGAAAGCTATGGCAAACACATGAGCAGTCTACTACTGGAGGCACTTGACAAATGTGGCATCGAGTATAAGTACTATTCAGCCAAAGAAGTTTACGAGAAAGGCTTACTCCTAAATGAAATTAGAACTATACTTACTAATGCTAAGAAGGTAGGTGAAATAGTTAAAGAAGAAGTAGGACAAGAAACCTACACTGAAGTATTACCGTACTTTGCGGTCTGCGAAAAATGCGGTCACTTGTATACCACTCGGGCTTACAAATTTGACTCAAGAACTGACAAAGTAACATACAAATGCAAAGGAATAGAAATTCGGGGTAAACTAATTCCTGGTTGTAGCTATGAAGGAGAAGTTGATATAAAAAGTGGCGAAGGTAAACTTACTTGGAAAAGCGAATTTGCAGCAAGATGGAAAGCCCTTGATATTAGATTTGAAGCTTATGGAAAAGACATTGCTGATTCAGTTCGTATTAATGACCGCATCTGTTGCGAAGTCTTAAAATTTGAACCACCCGCCCATGCAAGATATGAAATGTTTCTGGATAAAGGTGGTAAAAAAATCAGTAAGTCGGCAGGTAATGTATTTACACCTCAGGTTTGGTTCAATTATGGATCACCCCAGTCACTCCTGCTACTCATGCTCAAACGCTTCGTTGGCACACGCACAATCGGCGTTTCCGACATACCCGCTTATATGAATGAACTTGACTACCTTGAAGATGTCTACTTTGGAAAGAAACAAGTCGGTGAGAAAGAAACTATTCGACTCAAAGGTCTATTCAAGTATTGTTATGTAATGAAACCACCCTTAAAACCAAGCATACATGTACCCTACAACCTTATGGCATTCCTAGTTAAAATGGCACCTAAAGACGCTATCAATGATTATGTCGCTGAAAAACTGCAAAGCTATGGATATCTACAAAAAAACCAAACCATTGATACAACACTGCAGGAACGCATCGCATATGCAAACAATTGGATTAAAGACTTTGAAGAAATTAAAGAAACCACAGTCGAACTATCCGTTATAGAACGCAAAACGATCAAAGAATTTGTTGCTAAATTAAGAACAGAAGACGATCCTAATGCGATTCAAAACGCTATATTTAACACAGCCAAAAATAACGGCGTTAAACCTGCAGCCCTCTTTAAAACGCTATATCAGATACTTATGGGTGCACCACAAGGTCCACGATTAGGTCCATATGTACTAGCCATGGGTAAACAAAACGTTGTGGAAGCACTTGAACGCATATTAAATGGTGAAAAAGAAGAAACATGATACAAAACAAAAAGTCTTCACTCATATCATATGTTAATTGTATTAGGACATTTTTTGGATATCAATTGGAGGAATTTATGGTTTGAAATTAGCACACTCTACCAAAACATAAAATATGGAGAACAGAACTAAAGAAGGAAACGGTCTTAAATTTTAGAATGTCGCTTGTAATGCGTCTTCAAAGATGCTATAAAATATTCCTCCGCTTGCGGCAGTCTTTAATAACGCAAACTTCAGTCACCATATCCAACGAATAGATAACTCTATTCGCACAATTCATTCATAACGAATGATTAGCGAAGTGGATTAACACCCAAAGGCAAAAACAA
>JAAZFA010000441.1 GCA_012511995.1 Thermoproteota archaeon
AGTGGCGTGAAGATTAACCTGCAAACTTTTTTCTTTTATACAGTTTTTGAGGAATCCCAGAGGAATTGGAAGTATTCTCGTGCAAAACCAACTAATCCGATGTGGTTACTCCAAATGACAAGTGAGGGTTTATCTTCTCCCAAGAACAGCATGGCTTCTTTACCATCAGTGATGATACCGCCTCCAAACATGTGACCGCGGACTCGTAATTCGCCTAAGGCGCTGAATCTTTTTATGAATTCCCAATCTTTCTTTTTTCCCGCTGCCATAAACTTGACATGTACACTTTTTTTTAGGCTGCTTCCACTTAGCAGTGGTTCAGCTAACGCTATTACGGGTTTGGCAAATTCGGGTGCTGCAACAACGATTTCGATGGATGCTTTTTTGAGGACATCTTCGAGTTTATTTAGTACAGCCTGTTGACCGCGGAGTATTATCATTTCTGGACGTTCGAATAATTCACGTTTTTCGTAGAGCGGTTGGAGCGTTTGAGATATGTCGTTTTCTAGGTTAGTATATTTGTCTTCGATACGTAGTTTTGTTAATCGAGTTGCTTCTAAGGGTGGAACTGGATAGTATTTGAAAGGGCGACTCTCGCTACTTCTAATCCAACCTTTGTCTTTTAGTGAGTTGAGAACTTCATACATTTTGCTATAGGGTACGTTAGCTTGCTCGCTAACTTCCATAGCTGTCATTTGTCCGCAGCTAAGCAGGACTAAGTATGATTCTATCTCGTAGGCGCTTAAGCCCATTTCCCGTAGTGCTGTACGAGTTTTATCATCTGTTATCATGTTTTTCCCCTTAATCACCGTAGGAAACAGTTGGAAACATTATTATCGTAACTTTGCTCTTAAGCACTTCGTAACGCTCACATGTTAGAAGGCAAAAGTAATGCAAGATATTAAAAACACAAAGAGTCTTTGCCCTGAATGTCTAAAGGTAATCGATGCAACCATTTTCGAAGATGATGGGAAGGTCTTTATTAAAAAAACATGCAATGAACATGGGCAATATAACGAATTATATTGGTCGAATTATGAGCAGTATGTTCGTGCAGAAAAGTTCCGTTTTGAAGGAGATGGTCTTGCAAATCCTCGTACAGAAAAAAAACAGGGGTGCCCTTATGATTGCGGTATTTGCCCTGAACATAAGAGTCATACTGCTCTTGCCATCATCGATATAACTAATCGCTGTAACCTCAAATGTCCTGTTTGCTTTGCTAATGCCACTGCGGCTGGATATGTGTATGAACCTACTGCTGAACAAGTTACGGGGATGCTTGAGAACTTGTATAGCAATAAACCGGTTTCTGCAACTGCATTGCAATTCAGCGGTGGAGAGCCAACCATTAGAGAGGAGTTATTTGATTTCATTAAAAAGGCTAAAGAAATTGGTTTCAAACATGTTGAAGTGAACACAAACGGTGTACGTTTAGCCAATGACCCTCAGTACGCTAAGAAGCTAAAGGAAACTGGCTTGAGTACTGTATATTTGCAATTTGATGGATTAACATCTGAAGTTTACCAATTTATTCGCGGTTTAGATTTGCTTGAAACTAAAATGAAAGCGCTTGAAAATCTTCGTGCTGCCGGCTATAATAGTGTAGTGTTAGTTATCACGTTAGTTAAAGGGGTTAATGACCATCAATTGGGTGACATCATAAAGTTCGCTGCTAAAAACTCTGATTTGATTCGTTGTGTTAATGTACAGCCTGTCAGTCTCTGCGGTAGGCTTCCTCAGCAAGAACGGGAAAACATGAGAATTACAATCACTGATTTCATGCAAGCCGTTGAGGACCAAACACAGGGCGATATTAAAGTCAGCGACTTTTATCCTGTTCCAGTAGTAGTTCCTGTATCGAAAGCAGTTGGTGAACTCAAAGACAAACGTTATGTGGAATTTACTGTGCATCCGCATTGTGGTATGGCCACTTTTGTCTTCATTGAAAACGGTAAAATAACTCCGATTACCCGATATGGTAATATCGAAAAGTTCGTTGGATCACTTAAAAGCGTTTATGAAGATGCTTTGAAAGGGAATAAGAGTAAAGCAAAAATTCGCCTTGCAGGTTCAGTTCGTCATATTAAATTTAATTTCTTGCGCAAATATGTGCTTAAGGTTTTGATGGATGGTGATTATAAGGCTCTTGGAGACTTTGCACGTAGTGCATTGATGGTTTCTTCGATGCATTTTATGGATCCTTACAACTTTGATGTTGAACGGGTCCAACGTTGTGGTATTCATTATGCGACTCCTGATGGGCGAATCATACCTTTTTGTGCCATGAACTCTATTCACCGTTCTGAGGTAGAAAAGAAACTTGGAGTACCAATCAAAGAGTGGCAAAATAAACATAAGGTTGAAATAAGCCAGCCAGTCTAGATGTTGGAATTAAAATATTTGGCAAGGTGAAAACATGGGTGGAAAAAAGAAGCTTGGCATAAAGCAGATGGAAAAGCAGCAAACAAGCAAGGCAGCAAGCGATAAAGTAAAGGAAAAGAAGGCAGCTCTGCCACAGAAGAAAACTACGATTAGTATTATACCTCCAGACGCAAAAGACCAAAAGGTTGTGGCTGAAGTTAAAAAGATGGGTGTTCTAACGCCTTACACGGTTGCAACTCGTTATGGTATACGTATGAGTGTAGCTAAAGATTTCTTAGAACAGTTAGAAACAAACGGTGCAATACAGCAAGTCTCAGGTAGTCATAATCTCAAAATTTACAAAGCAGAAGCATAAGACTACTTCCTAACTACTTTTATTCAACCGTGCTCTTTCTATTATAGGAGTTTATACGTTTGGGTTTCCCAGAAAGAGTATATACTGGTAAAGAGCTTAATGCTGCAAAATCCCTCGTCGACCAAGGTTATAGGCATCAGTTAACTGTAGATGGTAAACCTGAATTTATCCAAAAGGTTGAAAAAGCTATTGAATACATTAAAACTGCAGGTTACTATGATTATCTTCAAACTTACATAAAATTTATAACTGAAATTGACGGTATGACGCAGCTTCGGCAATCTGAGGTGGCGATTTGGGCAAACAAATTTGCTGTTGGTAATCCAGTGGATGCTGCCAGCTTATTCATACAGAAAGCCTATAGTATGCAAGAGTATCTAGAGGGAAAACTTTACTATGGTGGTGCGGCTGAAAAGCGCTCAATTGCTAAACGTATAGAGTTTCTACAGACGTTAAAAGAGAAAACAACAGATGAGAGTGTGAAAGAAGAATGTGCGCGCTTGCTTGGTTTATGGCATGATAGTTCTCTCTAATTGTTATTTATGCTTGGGCAAGTACCACTTTTATTGTCGATCCGCTTTTTACCTGTTTGAAGAGGTCTATGTTGGTTGTTATTTTTCCAAGAATACTTACCGGGCTGTAGGGCTGTGATTTTCCATAGAATACGCATAGGGCGCTGCTCATAGGCCAATAGGCGATTGTGCCTTCTTCGACTGTGGCTTTAGCTTTTTCTTCACCCATTTTTAGGGGAATTTCAAAGTAGACTTCTTCCTTCCATACGGCTGCTCTACCTTCGATGGGCAACCGACGGACGATGGTATCTATAGTTCTTGGTGCAAGGAATCTTACTAGTTCGCCTTCTGCTTCACCTAAACTTTCTATGATGAATTTTATTTTAATGCGAGAGATGTCTTCATTGTTACTCATTTCAATTCATACCCCATAAAATAGCCTCTATGAATGCTGTAAATCTATTACTATAATGTGAATGTGTAATTTAACTGTTATAGTCCCCACTCGAATATGTTACAATACGTTAAGTACTGTTTCACCTATGAAGGCTATTTCTTCTTTATTGACTCCTGGGTGGACTGGAAGTGAAAAGACTTGTTTTGAGGCTTTTTCAGTTTCAGGTAGTGATGATGTTGCTCCATAGTTTTCGTAGTAGAAGGGCATGGTATGTATTGGATTAACATAGTATGCTTCAGCGCATATGCCCTTAGCTTTAAGGTCTTCTATAAGTTTGTTGCGTTGGATTTCAGTGGATTGTTTTAGTCTTGCTGTGTAGAGATACCAGCTGTGGTGTTGGGTTTCTGTTTCAAAGGGCAGATCTATTTTATCGGAGGTTTGGAGGATTTTTGTTAGTTGCTCTGCATTTTGGCGACGTTTTGCTATGAATGTGGGGAGCTTTCTCATTTGTACGATGCCAATGGCAGCTTCGAGTTCTGGCATGCGGTAATTGCTTCCAAGGATTTCGGAGGCGTATTTGGTTTTTTCACCGTGTGTTCGAATCATACGGAGAATTTCATTGGTTCTGTCATTGTTTGTTGTAATTACTCCGCCTTCCCCCGTCGTCATGTTCTTGCTAGCATAGAGGCTCCAGCATGCGGCGTCGGCGAATGTTCCTGCGGGTTTACCGGCATAGGTAGTTCCATGCGCTTGAGCAGCGTCGGAAACTAAACATAAGCCATGTTTATCTGCAATTTCCCGTAATGGTTTCATGTCGGCAGAGAAACCGTATAGGTCCACTGGCATGATCGCCTTTGTTTTTTTAGTAATAGCTTTTTCAACTGCTGTGGGTGAGAGTGTATATGTTCGTGGGTTGATATCAGTAAAAACTGGTTTTCCGCCTGCTAATACGACAGCTTCGGCGGTGGCTACAAAACTGAAGCTGGGAACGATTACTTCGTCATCGCGTTTTACACCCAATGCCATGATTGCTGCATGTAGCGCTGCTGTGCCCGTATTAACTGCGACGGCATGTTTGACACCTGCGAATTCTGCAAACAGTTTTTCAAATTCAAGAACTTTAGGTCCTGCACCCAAAGCGTTAGTTATTGGTCCTTTACGCATTACTTCTATGACTGCTTGGACTTCTGCTTCGTCTGTTTGCGGTTTGTTAATCGGTATCAAGATTTGAGCCTCTTTGTAGACTAGAGTGATGCTTCTATATTTTAATTTGCCAAAATGATATTGCTCTTTTATAGTTACATACGCTAATTATTCTTAAATTATTTTTGATAGTTTGAGGTTAGAATAATGGCGTTGGAGTTAATTGGTGAATTTAAAGGTAAAATACTGTATATCGCGTTCTTCCCAATAAATTGATGCAGGTATCTGGGCAAGGAAACGGTAAAATTCTTGGTGTTGACGCTTTTTTGGTGTCCATAAGTCTTGGTATTATGGAGAATGGGCTCTTTACAGGTGAAGTTTACTCTACCATGACAACTATGGCTGGTCAAACAGTTAATATGAAAGTATATGCGGTTGGTGGTCCTTCTGATAATGGCGGTCTAAGCAGAGATGCATCAGTGCAAACGACGTCATCGGAAAATTTTTTGAGCGAGTTGTGTAACACTTTTGTATGAGTATCAGACGGACATGTCTGATAGTTGGGTTGGTAAAATTTGGCGTTGAAAAATAGCGCTATTCTATGGTCATTTCAACTGTGGTTTTATAGTCTGATATAACTTGTATTCCATGTGTTTTAAACTTACAATCTAGTTCTGTGTTGTTAGTGTCAACCCTTAGGCTTTTTAGTCTATCTAGTTTACTTTTGGTTGCGATAACAACGATGTTTTCCAACCCTACTTGGCTTATTATTTTGCTACTAATTTGTTGGTTTCCTCTGCCGAAGATGAAACCTTGCCCACCAATGGGGGTTACGATGATTTGTGCTGGTTTACCGCTTATTTTTTGTAGAATCTTTTCTTCGTTTGCGTCTTTAGCAACAATTTTTTTGTTTAGGAAAACATCGACGCCTAATAATGTCTTTTTTTGGTCAAGTAGATCTGCTATTGTGCGGGTTGTTGTTCCTGGTCCAATAATGTAGTGGATGTTTGGTTTCATTTCTTCGATTATATAGACCGCGAT
>JAAZFA010000442.1 GCA_012511995.1 Thermoproteota archaeon
AGTTTATCAACTCGGACTTTGACAGTCTCAGCTTGAGCTGTAACTTCGACGATTTTTTGTTTTTGCAAAGCAATGTCAGCAGACACTTTAATAGCTTGGAACTTTTTAGTCTCAGCCTGAATAAAGTTATAACGTTGTAACTGATTTCGTTCACGTTCCAAGTCGTCTAGACGCTTTTGGACTTCATCTATTCTACCCATAGCCGTACGAATCGAGATGTCTGCGCTTCTAAGTTTTTCTTCTGCCTCAACCTTTTCTGAATCATACTGTGCGATTCCAATAAGGTCTTCGATTATTTTTCTACGTTCAAGCGAAGTCATATCAGTCAGTCGAGTAATAGTACCCTGAGGAAGGATGTTGTTACTGATGGTACTAACTGCTGCCATAGAAAGGGTTTCAGTGACATTTGAACGGCTCATTCGACGACCATTAAGACGATAAACACTCTGTCCGTTACGAAAAACCTCTCGTGAAACAGTGACAGTTGTAGTGTCTACAGGCATTAAACCATCACTGTTATCAAATTGAACGACTACTTTTGCCATTTTTGATTTATTTAATCCCGACTTTTCAGAACCATGGAAAATAAGTTTAGCAGAGTTTTCAGCTCTCAATCTCCTAGTGCTAAGTTCTCCAAGAGCAAAAAGTAGTGAATCCATTATGTTAGATTTTCCACTTCCGTTTGGACCAGTAATAGCAGTAAAACCCTTATCGAAATTCACTTTAACAGTTTGTGGCCCAAAAGACTTAAAGCCTTTTAACTCGATTTTTTTGATGTATGGCACTTAGTCTTTTACCCTCTCTCACGGAAGCAATTACTTTTTTGAACATCCATCAGTAACCTACGTATAAAAGCTTAGCCGTCGATGATACGGCGATACACTAATTTGTGGCTGTATAGTCAAGTTTAGTAGTAGAACTCCTCATTTTTAAATAGCACATGGAACAGATTACAGACGACCGAATTCAAATTCCGAAAACAAAACATCAAAATCTAATTCTACATGCTACCACTGTGGATTCAAAATTCATAAGCCTTTACT
Source organism: Thermoproteota archaeon (assembly GCA_012511995.1). Lineage (GTDB taxonomy): Archaea > Thermoproteota > Bathyarchaeia > Bathyarchaeales > Bathycorpusculaceae > Bathycorpusculum. The sequence continues at coordinate 1,044 of JAAZFA010000442.1, forward strand.
TACTATCACATCAGATTAAATGGATTACATACAGAATTAGGCTTCAATACATCAAGATACAGTTTCGGATGACATAAATGGCTAAAACACGAATTGAATACTATTGATAGAGCTTTTTCAGCGTTAGGACCAAACGTTAAATTTTAAATATACTTCAGTTTAGAGACCAAAATTGCACTTCCAAAAGAAGATGTACCCTATGGAATTAGGAATTTTTCAGGTGATTTAAAGACAAAATTTGGTCAAGCTTCTAAGCAACTTGAGATGCAAATAATGAAACAATCGAGGCAAATGCAATTATTCATGGATTGGATCAAAATGGCTTATACTAGACCTGATATTTGACGCATATCTACGTAAACCCGTAAACATAGAGAGACCACTAAGCGCTGTAAAGCAGCAATTGTTTGACCAAAAAACGAACATAAATTTAGTGAAAAGTCGCTGAATTTACCGAGGGCAGAGTAAAAGAATTACTTACAAAAAACTCTTAATTGGGTACTGCATACCAACTTTTAACTATTTTATTAACAAAAAATCTTTGTGAACCTGATAAAAACTCGATTCATGCAATAAATTAATATTAACGTGAGTCTAAGACGAAGTAACGGTGTAAAGAAAGAATGAGTTTTGGAAACCTCAACAAAGTCTTCGGTCGCCCTGTCCAAGAATTAATTTTAGCGTTGATGCTGATTACCGTATTCTCAGTTATCTGGTTAGACATAGATTTAAGTTACAAAATAGGTATTGCTGTCTTTACATTCTCTATAATAATGTTGGCATCATTAGCTACTGCGATTTTAAGGGAACAGAAAGAGATGAGAAAACAGCAAATTAACCAAGTTTAACATTTTTAAACAAGCACTTTCAATGTACTCTCCCCTGTTCAGAATAGTCGGTTCTTCGATGCTTTAAATAGGCTAAACCGAGGTAAATGCTCTTTCAGACAATAACAGGAGCAAAAAACTATGATGCAAAAATTGATGGCAAAACCTCAAGCTGCACAGGAAAAATTCACGTTCAACACACCAGAAGTCGACTATTTATTTCCAGGTTTTACACCTGGCGAATTCGCAGTCATGTATGGGTCACCAGCCATAACTTCACTTGTAACGCTGCTCTGTGTAAGGGCGCAACTTCCAACTCAATTAGGTGGATTAGCAACGAACGTAATCTTCATTGACAACGGAAACACCTTTGAAAAAGACAGAATCACACGATATGCCCAAATAAACCATATAAACCCACAAATCGCACGCAAACGAATTTTTAACTTCAGCGCTTTTACACCATATCAACTAACAACATTGATAATGGATAAACTTGAAAAAATTATCACCTGTAATGCAAAACTAGTTATAGTTTCGGATATAGCAGGTTTATTCTTAAACAACTCAATACCAAAAGAAGAAGCACAAAGAGTCTACAGTCAAATCGTCAGCTACTTAGTCTACTTGGCAGAGAAGCATCAAATCATCATTATTGCCACATACCCAACTAATGAAGGCAGTATACGTAACATAGCACTCAAAGAAATGGTTCTAAGCAAAGCAAACACTGTACTATCCTACTTTAAAGCCCCATACACTGCAGAACTTAACTTAGAAAAACACCCATCATACATGCTTGGAACTGCTGAACCTCCATCTGAGAATATGTCGCTGGCAAACTTTTTTTAATCTATTTTTTATAAAC
>JAAZFA010000075.1 GCA_012511995.1 Thermoproteota archaeon
CCATTTTCACTACCCAAATTATCTTATAGAGTCTGGAAAGTTTGGCACCGTAACTTCGATGTATTTCTAAAAACTCTAAAAGTGAACTTTTTCCCATCCTTAATAGAACCAATTCTCTATCTAGGAGCATTCGGTTTTGCACTAGGCGGTTTTATTCCAAGTATCCAAGGACAACCCTACATCAATTTTATCGCACCTGCCCTAATAGCGATTGCAATAATGAATGGCTCCTTCTATGAATGCACCTACGCGTCATTCGTCCGTATGTACTACCAAAAAACATTTGATGCAATAATTGCCACACCCGTAAGTGTAGAAGAAGTCGTAGCAGGTGAATTACTCTGGGGCGCCACACGTTCAACCATTAATGCAACGATCGTGTTCCTCGTAATAGGGGCTGCAAGCTTCTTTACTGCAATACCCCTAGTTTCTTCTCCATTCTTTCTACTATTACCATTGATAGCTTTCTTTGGAGGATTGCTCTTTTCAGCTATCGCTATGAGTTTTACCGCCGTCGCCCCAAACATAGATTTCTTTAATTATCCAGCCTTTCTCTTTGTTACACCAATGCTATTCTTATCCGGCACATTTTTCCCCCTAACCGCTCTACCAGATGCTGCACAAGGATTAGCAGTGATTGTTCTACCCCTAGCACATGTCGTAAACTTGACAAGAGCAGCCGTCACAGGCGGCGTAGAACCAATCTTGGGTTTAAGTACAGAAGCACTACTATCAGTAAGCATAGTTTGGCTAATCCTGATTACTGTTTTCTTCTTTATCTTAAGTATCAATTTGATGAAAAAACGATTAATCAGCTAAACGGTGATCCCAAGAAACTCAGCTGCTAATAGGTAGAACGCAGCTAAACCCTGCCATTTACCCCATAACTTTGCTATTTCTCGAGTTTCAGCACCTTTTATAAGTTTACCACCGCAATAATATTTAGATACAGCTCGCCTTATACCAAAATCATCTGCCGGTAATACCTCAAGACGCTGCATTCCACGAAAAACCGTTAATTCAGCTGTCCAGATACCGACTCCTTTGATTCCATCAAGCACCCCAATTACCGACGGGATGTCTTGACAATTTTTCATCTCCTCTAAATCCAATTCACCCTCAACAATCATCCTAGCGACACCGAAAATATATTCAGCTTTACGCTGACTCAACCCACATCCCTGAATATCACCAATGCTTCGAGCAACGATATTCTGAGGCGTTGGAAACGCATAATACTCTACATCGTCCACCATGAGTTTATCGCCAAATTTCAACGCAAGCCGCTCTTCAATTGTTCTAGCAACCTTAATCGAGATTTGTTGCTCCACAATAGAATCCACAAGAGACTCAAAGACACTTGGAGTGGTCGGATACTTAAATCCATAAAGGCACCTTGAAACTTGAAGCATCACAGCATCATTTTCAACAGATCTATAGAATTTACTCAAATCAAAGTTAAGGTTAAAGACGTATTCTACAACTCGTTGAGCCATTAGCCTTGTTTTAGTTGTAATGGGTTGGTTTGAAGAGTATTCCACTCGTAGCTCTGGATACTGCACAGTACCCTGCGACATGACTTTAACTAAAACGAGTTGATCACCAATACGTAAAACTTGACTAAATACCTCATCCGAATATGCTTTTACCTGATGGTTCAATCCCATAAAAATCTCCGATGAAAAGCCTAAACTAAAAGGTCCCACAGGTCTTACTGTAGAGACTTCCGTATAACATATCATCGTTAACCCTACGTTTGCAATAACTGCCGCCTGTAAAAGTATTAAAGATTTTTAACTCCACAATTACATTACAAGTCACAAGAGGCCTCAAGGATGCGCATCGTAATTCGAATAGGCGGAAGCGTCATAGCTAACCCAATTAACACCAAATTAATGGGGAAATATGCAGACATCATAAAACAAATTAAAACCGAAGGGCACGAAGTAGCTGTAATTTTAGGCGGAGGAGCTCTAGCAAGACAATTCATTGGTTTAGCAAAAGAGCTAGGATTGAATATGAATGCACAGGATGAAGTCGCAATTTCTTGTTCACGACTATTTGCTCAACTTTTCCTAAAACGCCTCAACGAATTAGGATGCAGCAAAGTCGCTACCTCCTTAGATGAAGCCGATCAATGTATGCGCGAAAGCAAAATACTGGTTATGGGGGGACTACGACCTGGAATAACAACCGACACTGTTGC
>JAAZFA010000076.1 GCA_012511995.1 Thermoproteota archaeon
ATATTTTGAATTATTGTGTATTTACTTGGAGGCGAATTATGGCTACATCATATAACAAGCTATGGAAACTGCTTGTAGATAAAAAAATGAGCAAAGCCGACTTGCGAAAAGCCTCCGGCGTGTCTCCAAACACTATGACTAAGTTGCGCCGAGAGGAGCCAGTAATGTTAAATGTGCTGGACAAAATATGTAAAACTCTGGGATGCAACTATGGTGAGATTATAGATTATGTGCCGGATGATGCACCAACAAAAGATAATAGGGAGTCTTAAGTAATGATAGATAAAACATCTTTGATATATTCTATGGTGAATCAATTATATGAAGCTGACTGTTTGGTTTGTATGAAACAGATCCCAGATGCTTCTATAGATATGATCCTTTGCGATTTGCCATATGGTATGACCCAAAATCAATGGGACTCATATATTCCACTTGATCAACTTTGGGAACAATATAATAGGATTATCAAGCCCAATGGAGCAATTGTGCTTACATCGCAGGGTTTATTTACAGCAAGACTAATAATGAGCCAACCCAATTTATATAAATACAAGTGGGTTTGGGAAAAATCAAAGCCAACTAATTTTTTAAATGCTAAGAAGCAACCATTAAGAAAACACGAAGATGTTTGTGTTTTCTATAAAAAACAACCAACATATAACCCCCAAATGGTACCTGGTGAACCCTATGATAAGGGTGTGCGAAAAGATCAATTAAGTGGTAGTTATGGCGATTTTCAGCCAGTTCATGTATATAGTAGTGGTGAACGATATCCAACAGATATTATCTATGTTAAAACAGCAGAAAGTGAAGGAGAGGTACTTCATCCTACTCAAAAGCCAATCGAACTTGGCCGCTATTTAATACGCACGTATTCCAACCCTGGTGATATTATTCTAGATAATACATTTGGTAGTGGCTCTTTTCTGGTTGCAGCTCTCATGGAGGGACGTAATTTTATAGGAATTGAAAAAAATGAAGATGTAGCTCTATTTAAAAAAGATAAAATTGACTACATTGACGTTGCGAAACGAAGACTCTTCTTAGTATGGAAAAGTCTTGATAAAAAAACCAGGAAATCCATTGCACTTACAAATCTTATACAAGAATTTGAAGAGAGGTAATTAGATATGCCTACTATTATTCGCAGAAATGAACGAAGCTGGGCTATCTCGATGATTTCGGATATAAATATCCGTTTACAAACCCTTGGCTTACGGATTGTAAGAGCCGGCGGGGAAACTACTATTTCAACTGGTCATCATAGTATGTTTCCAGATGTTCTGTTATACGGAGATGCCAATCAAACACAAATACTTCAAGGATGGGAATTAAAGTTACCAGATACACCTATTACTGACACCACTTTTATCGCTGATGCGCAGCGCAAAGCTATTTCGCTGGGTTTGAACAGCTGCTTCATTTGGAATTTTAGTGCTGGTGTGTTATATGTTCGTAATGAGGATGGGGCGTTTGAAATTGCAAAACAATGGAACGAAACAAGTCACATTCAAACTCGCGCCGATGTAGAACATTACAAACATGAGTGGCTTCCTGCTATTGAACAAATACTAATAGAAATAAATGAATATTTGCTTACAGGGGATATCCGCGGCAGTGAATTGGGTAACATTTTATCAGATACTATCGTAGCAAAAATCATTGAACGAAATAAAACACTTGTTGCCAATGAGTTGCGAATAGCCTGTGTAGAAAACGCACGAACTGGAGCTTATTTATCGGTTTGGTGGAACGAGGTGCAAACTGATTATGCTGCCGATGAAACTGATATGTATAGTGCATATGCAAAAGCGGTAATGTTGAATTGGACAAACAGAATAATATTCGCACATTTAATTAAATCCCGCCATAACGCAGCAAGAGCTGTAGAAAGGTTGAATTTTGACACAACTGTGCAAGCTGCAAACTCCGTTTTTGAACAAATAACAACGGCTTGTGATTTTTATAATATTTTTAACGGAATGGAACATAATGAGCATTTGCCTGATGAATCTTGGCACGATTTAATGGATTTGAACATCTTTTTAACTGACAACGGTGTATTTCAAATCGATCAAGGCGCATTGCAAAATGTTCTCGAAAACACAGTAGCCGTTGCTAAGCGTGAATTGAATGGACAATTTACAACTCCAGCTGTTCTTGCAGATTTGCTCGTTCGTATAACTACACGTGATTGGACTGGCGATGCTATTGACCCTTGTTGCGGAACTGGTTCTATTCCGAAAGCGATTCTTAAAAGAAAAAAAGAGTATCTTAGAGATATTACACAAGCTGTCTCTACAACTTGGGCAGCAGATAAATTTTCGTTTCCTCTACAACTGGCCAACATAAGCATGACCGATACAGATGCGATTAATCTGCCAAGCAAAGTCTTTCAGGGTAATGTTTTTTCATTACAGGAGGGAAACGAAATATCAATAACAAACCCTATCAATGGTGAACGAATGACGCTTCACATACCGCCTTTTACAACAATAGTATCTAATTTACCATTTATTCCATTCGAAAAAATATCTTCAGAAGACCAGATATACATATCCAATCTTTGTTGTGAGATAGAGCGTAACACACACTTTACACTAAGTAATAGAAGTGACTATTATTCATATATTTTGTTTGCACTCCATGCTACCCTTGCTTCTGGCGGCTTAATTGGCGTGATTACCTCAAATTCTTGGTTGGGCACTTCTGCGGGTCGTGAATTTTTTAAAGCCCTCGGATATTACTATAGAATTGAACAGATTCATATTAGCAGTGCTGGAAGATGGTTTAATAATGCTCAGGTAGTAACGGTGATAACTGTTCTTTCTAAACGTGATATAATTCATATGCCATTAAATAATGAAGTAACAGCTTTTTGTACGTGGCAAAAAAATCTATCTGAATTAGCCGAAAATGAAGAGGCACGAGATGTTATCGTTAATTCTTCTCTGTTAGAACGTGAGATAGATGATAGTATTTTCAAATATAAACCTTATTCATATGATGCGATTTCTGCACTCGCTAATATGAACATATCCTTGTCTGCTCTTTTCCACGATGTACACTGGTTGCTTGAGATACAGGATAAACTTACCCCCATTTCAACAGTGTTCGATGTAGTACGTGGTGAACGCCGCGGATGGGACACCATGTTCTATCCAGCACCTGGCCATGGAATAGAACAATGTTATATTAGAAAAGTGCTTAAAAATGCCAAGACAGTTAGTACTCTATCTGCACAAGCTGATAATGATGCTTTTTGTTGTTCGGTTTCTATTGCTGATTTAAGAAATGCAGGACATGAAGGTGCACTATCTTGGATTTCAAGATTTGAAAACAGTGTCAATCAAACAGGACGACCCCTCCCAGAGGTTCTTGCAAGATCAAATATGCACTGGTATGAAATGCGTGACAGCAGTACTGCCAATATAGTTACAACAATGAATCCTGATCGGAGATTATTTTATGCAAAATTCGATGAGCCGACATTCATTAATCAACGCTTAATTGGGTTAAAGCTAAAACGAGGATATAATGATATTGCATTATATCACGCATTATTAAATTCGATTTTGGGGATGTTTTATATTGAAGCTGTTGGCTTTGGTCGTGGACTTGGTGCCCTTGATATAAGCAGCACAACCATCCGCAATGCACTAATGCTTAGACCTTCTTTAATTACTCCCGAACAGCGGAGTTTAATATTAGAAAGTTTTGAACCGCTGTTAAATAGAAATGTTCTTTCAACTGAAGAAGAATTAATGGCCGAAGATCGCTATTTGTTTGATAATGTTGTCCTTACTGCATATGGTATTGAGCAGCATTATGATGCGATTAAAAACTCACTGTTGTCCATGCAACGAATGAGACTTCGTGTACGATAAGGTGCCTCTAAAAACTTACAGTTGGAGGCTCTTCATTAAGTGGAAATGAAATGTGGAGAACAGCAGACGGCACTCCGCTGAAAGCACTCAACAAGTAGCTTTCGTCTCGTATCATTACATAAATTTAAACACCAAATAAACACCAAAGACTTCGTTACAGTGCCAAAAAGTCCCGTAGAATGGGGGTTTCTGCTGTATAGAAGTCTTTTTTCTCGAAATAGACCGGAATGTTCTTGTCCTTTAGTTGGCGGATATACTTCAAACAATCCAGTGTGTTTCGAGCAAAGCGGCTGATGGACTTTGTAATGATCATATCGATATTACCGGCCATACACTCGTCAA
>JAAZFA010000443.1 GCA_012511995.1 Thermoproteota archaeon
AAAAGCAAAGGCCTCAACGTCTGCCTCTTAACCAATGGAGCATTTGTTGATGGCAAAATTTACGATAATTTAGTCAAAAACCAAATCTGGTCTTCAGTTAGCATCGATGGACCTGAAGAAATTAACGATGAACTCAGGGGTGAAGGCAGTTACAAAAAAGCCATTGCCGCCATTGAGAAACTAGCGGAGGGCAAAATCTTAAACGGACTCGCCTGCGCCATCACAACCGTTAACCTAAAGCACCTCGACCATGTCGCTGAATTAGCTGAGAAGTATCATGCGAACTTTGTCTGGTACAACGCACTTGTCCCAAGCGGCAGGGCAAAAACCAAAATGGAACTCGAACCCTCACCAGAAGAGTACGAGTGGGTCCTCAATCACATCTGGGATATCACCCAAAAGTATCGAAGTAAATTCGAAGTCCATGTCCATTGCCCATTCTTCGCACGGATCGTCAAACAGCGTCTCCCAGAAAAAGAATTCAACAAATGGTACGAGAAAGAGTTCCACGGTAAATGTACTTACTTCGCTTTCGGCGGCTACCTCTCCGTAACCGAAAACGGTGATTTAATCCCCTGCTTCTACACCGACCTAACCCCCAACGAACCCATGATACTAGGCAACATCCGCAACAAACCACTTACACAGGCATGGGAAGAAGTTAAAGCCTCAAAATACTACAACCGCTTCCAAGACCGCGGAATCCTCAAAGGCAAATGCGGCGTCTGTGAATACCTCGATGTCTGCGGAGGCTGCAGAAACCGAGCCTACGCCTACACTGGCGACATTACTGAGGCGGATCCAGCTTGTGGATACATTCCCAAGAAATGGGCTGAGATGCAGAAAGAACAGAAAAAGTAGATCATCCTTTCCCTGTTCTTCTTTAAGTTCATTTTTTGTCATTTAGCAAAAGTATATTTAATGATAAAAAGTCATACAATATGGTGGAAAAATTTAACAAGGCAATAACCTGCTTGGCACTCATTCTCATAGTTGTAGTCTCAGCACCAGTAACTGCTCAGTCTAGTTCAAACAATGAGTGGTCGATGATTCACCGAGACGTCACCCATACGGGCAGCACCGATGCCGTAGCACCGGGGTCAAGCAACATTCTCTGGAAGTTCAACACTGGTGGTCAAGTCGGTTCCCCAACAGAGGCTAACGGGATTGTGTATGTGGGTTCCTATGACCACAAACTTTACGCATTTAACACCCAAAGTGGCGAGCCCATTTGGGTAGCAGAAACTGGCGACATTATAAGCTCGAAACCAGCCATCGCAGAAGGCATAATCTGTATAGGTTCGGAAGATTACAACCTCTACGCCTTTGACGCAGCAACTGGCACAAAGCTCTGGAGTTTTACCACAGGCTATTATGTTGATTCTGCCCCGGTTATAGTTGATGAAGTAGTTTATTTTGGATCTGAAGATAGCAAAGTCTACGCTCTCTCACTCTACACAGGCACCTTACTTTGGAGCTACCAAACAGACGGAGCAATAATGCTTTCCTCCACCACTGTCAGCGACGGCATGGTCTATGTGGGTTCGTTAGACAACAAACTGTACGCACTTGACGCAATAACAGGCACACTTGTATGGAGCTACGCTACTGGGGAGGGAATCGTCTCTACCCCAGCTGTTGCTAACGGGATAGTTTATGTTGGTTCCTCAGATGATAACCTTTACGCCATAGATGCAAGCAATGGCAACCTGAAATGGTGTTACACCACAGGAGACGATGTTTATTCGTCACCCACAGTTTCAGGTGGGTTGGTGGTTTTTGGTTCGCTTGACTGTCAAGTTTATGCATTAGACGCGGTAACAGGTCGAAAAGCTTGGAGTTATGCAACTCAAGCGGGTGTCGCTTCCTCGCCCAATATAGTTGGCAGTGTTGTTTATATTGGCTCCAATGACTTGAGCATTTATGCACTTAACCTGCAAAATGGCGAAAAGTTTTGGAGTTATGCAACTAGTGACCAAGTTATTTCTCGCCCTGAAATTACAGACGGTAAAGTGTTTGCGGGGTCTTGGGATGGCAAACTCTATGCATTAAACGCAGCAGATGGCGTGTTATTGTGGAGTTTTGCTACAGGCGGCCAAGTTGACGCCTCACCAACTATCGCAAATGGGCTGCTGTATGTGGGTTCGCATGATGGCAAAATCCACTGCCTAAACGCCTCTACAGGGATGGTGGGCTACGATTGGGAATTGCACAATACGGATGTCTGGAGCTTTGATACGGGTGACATGATTATGTTCTCCTCAGCCGCTGTTTCAGATGGGAAGCTCTACGTAGGTAGTTATAACGGGAAAGTTTATTCGCTAAATGCGTTAACGGGGGATTACTTGTGGAGTTACCAGACAGAATACGCAATTGTTTCATCGCCAACAGTGGTAAATGATGTAGTCTACATTGGATCAGAGGATTATAGCATCTATGCCCTTGATGCTTCCAGCGGTACCTTAGTTTGGAAATACACGACTGGTGACCAAATCACCCTGTCCTCACCAGCATATTCAGATGGTAAAGTTTTCATAGGCTCTAATGACGGCAACATCTATGCCTTAGATGCCACAAACGGCGATTTAATCTGGCAATATACAACTGGCAACTATGTCGTCGGTTCTCCCTCAATCCAAAATGGGATCCTCTACATAGGCTCATATGACCACAACATTTATGCCCTAAACATAATAAACGGCAAGCTGATATGGCAATACACCACAGGTGGGGTAGTTTCTGCTACTGCCGCTCTTTCTAACGGAAGAGTCTACATAGGTTCCGCAGACAACAACCTCTATGCATTAAACGCCACCAATGGAGAACTTGTCTGGGAGTATACAACTGACGGGGAGGTTGCTTCTTCACCCGCTGTTACCAGTTCAGCAGTTATGTTTGGCTCTTCTGACGGCAAAGTCTACATGGTGGATGCAGAAAAAGGCACGCTAATATGGAACTACCAAACAGAGGACAAAGTGGTTTCTTCACCAGCCCTCGCATATGACACGCTTTATGTCGGCTCTTACGATCACATGGTTTACGCGTTTGGCTTAGAAATAGAAACTCAACCGCCAACAGCGGAGTGGTCAGTCTGGATTTGGCTGGTCACCATAGTAATCGTCATCGTTGTAATGATGGCAGTAATTCTGTTGCTAAAATTTTTCAAAGCCCAGAGAGAACACAGAAACTCACACTTTTTAGTTAGAAAACTACCGGTTCGTTTCTAATGAATACCTTTTTCTGTGTACACATACCAAACACAGATTTGGCAACTTAGGTTAACTCATTGCACAAGAAGCATACGAAGCGCTACTCTAAACCCTAAATACGGCTGTCAACAACGCAATGGTTGATGATAAATATACTCTATTATCTAACTGTTTAAAATATTAAAAAACAAAACTTTCACCTAGAGCTAAAACTTCATAAGTAAAAACAACGACGGTTAAGCTATACTCAACATTACTCATCCAGCATAAGTGTGTGTACATAGCATGACTGTAAACAGGAAAGTTGCCCTTGTAAATCCACCCCTCCCAGTAGACATTGGTCACCACCCACAGTTTCCACCACTAGGCCTTGCTTACATGGCAGCCGTGCTGGATCAGAATGGGTTTGAAGTCAGAATTATCGACTGCCCCGTTAACGGCATCACCCACGAACAACTCAAAGCGGAGTTACAGTCGTTTCGACCGACGCTTATCGGAACAGGCTCCATGACCCCAACTATAGAGTCCGCCTTCAAAGTTGCTCAGGTAGCAAAGGAAGTCTGCCCAAATGCAATCGTTGTCATGGGCGGGCCACATGCAACATACTGTGACAAGGAAGTCCTCACTAACGACAAATCCGTGGACATAATCGTAAGAGGTGAAGGCGAGAAAACTCTACTGGAACTCGCTAAACAGTCCGAAACAGGAACCAAGCTTGCTGACATATAAGGCATAACCTTCCGTAAGAACGGTGAAATCATTCAAACCGCCAACCGTCCATTCATCCAAGATCTAGACGCACTTCCCTTACCCGGCTACAAATTCTTAAACATCGAAAATTACTTCGTTGCCAAACGCAAACTTCTCCCTGTCATAACCAGTCGCGGCTGTCCATATGCATGCAGCTTCTGCGTCGCCAGTCAAATGTTTGGTCAAAAATTCCGAGCGCGCAGCCCTAAAAACGTGCTCATGGAACTCGAATGGCTCCAAAATGAATACGGAGCTGAAGGTATCGCTTTCCAAGACGACACATTTACCTTTGACCGCAAACGCGTAGTGGAAATCTGCAATGGTATGATTGAACGTAAAATGAAGCTACACTGGGGATGTGGAACACGCGCCGACGTGGTTAACAAAGAGACACTTGAGATTATGGCTAAGGCACATTGCGACGAAACAATGTTTGGGGTCGAATCCGGCTGCGTTAGTATGCGTGCCATCCTCAAAAAAGGTGTGTCTAACGAACAAATCGAAAACGCCATTAAATGGGCTAAAGAGGCAGGTATGTTCGTTACAGTTTCAGTTATCATTGGGTATCCTGGCGAAACCCGAGACACACTAAAAGAAACGCTGGATTTTGCCGCTAAACTTAAGCCTGATGATGTTTGGCTCTGCCACGCCACACCCTACCCTGGAACACATCTTCGAGAAATTGTAGTTAAAAAAGGCTGGGCTATGTCTATGGATTGGAAAACCTATAACACCATGAGGCCCATCTTTGAAGATCCTAACCTCCCTGCAAAGGATATCGCAAAGATGCGTCGACACTTCTACAACAAATTCTACAGCCCCGCCTATATTCTAAGGCAAGCAAACAAAGGCTACTTAAAAGGTAACCTCTACGGTAAAATCATGACTCGAACCGCCATAAATTATAACCTCTGGCGAGTTATGTCGGCGTTCCGTCGTTAAATTGTAGCTACTTTATTTTTATGTTGAAGGCAACAAAACCAGTAAACTTTATTACGTCACCAACCCGTTTAACGTACAATCAAAGAGGAAAATATCGATGACAAAAACCTCTGCCAATGGCATACAGTCAGAAGTTTATGATACACGGGAAAACTGGCCCCCATATACTTACCGCGACTACCCAGACATCAAAGCGGAAACCTATGAATCCTTTATGGAATTCTTGAACACGGAAAACACCTCGGGTAAACTTATGGAGTTGCAACCTTGGGTTTCTGTGTGCGATAGTAGATGTGCATTCTGCTACTTCCCAACCACTGCATCCAGTAAAGTTCAAATCGGATCCTACTTAGACCTGCTCAAAAAAGAGTTAGGGATGTATGCAAAAACCAAATATGTCAAAACTAGCTGCTTTGACGAAATAGTGCTGGGCGGCGGCACCCCAAGCGTATTAGGCGCAGAAGAAATCATCGACTTGATTGATTACTGCAAAGCTAACTTTAATACCAGCAAAGAATATTTTGTCAAAGTTACTGGCTCATCCAAAACCTTAGCACTTCCAAAAATCAAAAAACTAGCCGAATATGGCGTCTACCAAATGGACATGGGCGCTCAAACTTTTGATGACAAACTACGCAAAGCGCTCTGCTTACCAGACAGTGCTAAAGACGTCGAGGAAGCCATCAAATACGCCCGTAAACTCGGATTAGTCGTCTGCGCGGACATCATGTATAACCTCCCAGGTCAAACGATGGAAAGTTGGGAAGCCACAATAAAGAAAACCATTGAACTAGACTCTGAAGTCGACTGCTACAGTCTGCACGTTGACCCCGGAACCATTCTTGAAAAAATGATTAAAAACGGTCAATCACCTCCACAAGGTGACGCAGAATATGAGAAGCAAATGTTCATTAAAGCTCACGAAATCCTCACCAAAGCAGGCTACAAAGCCGTCGGCCACGACCGTTACAGTCGAGTTGAGTGGCACATGCGTGAGAACTGCCTTAATGGTTGGCCATGGGGAGGTATTCTCACCACGGGTGCGGGTTGCTTTATGGGTTATTTGCAGAGGTTCAGCTACTCCAACCTTGAGGATATCAATGCTTACATGGAAACTGTGAAGTCTGGTAAACTGCCCATATCCAATTTATCTGAGTCCACCATGGATGACATGATGCGTCGTACTATGTCTAGGCTTTACCTCAGGTTGCCAGTTAGCAAAAAAGAGTTTATGGAGAAATTCCAAACTACTCCAGAAAAAGTATTCCCGAAGCAAATCGAGAAACTCAAAACTGAGGGCTTACTTGAGACTGATGATAATGAGGTCCGCTTGACTAAGAAGGGCGAACTCTGGAAAGGCAACATAGCTTGGGAATTTGCACCTCAAGCAAAAACCTAAGTTTTCTATTTTTAATTTTGTGCATATTTAGCTGATGATGGTTTTCCCATCATTTAATCGTTATTTTTAACAAGTATCTGTCAAATTACTCGAGGATGAGCGATATTTTTGACATATTTATACACAAACACAAGCAAAAGCTAAATATATACTTAATTTTTTTAATATTTACTGAGTTACCTATTATTTTTTTCCATAAATCCATAACCAGCATACACCTTTTTAGTTTTCTTTCATCTGTCTAAATACAACAAGACAAACCAAAACCAATTGATACAAAAAATACCCCTAATCAACGCAAAAAGCCACAACTCAAACAACTTGTATGTAACTTATGGACTTATGGTTTTTTTTAAAAATATGTAGTAAAAGTCAATAAAACAAAGAAGAGAGGGGGTTTTAGTATCCAGCGTGCTTTTGAGGCTGAAGACCATACCAAGTCATTACCTTAGCAAGAATCGGAACAATAACACCCAAAGCAATCAGCGGTACAAAGTTAGTTACAACTGCCAACACAGG
>JAAZFA010000077.1 GCA_012511995.1 Thermoproteota archaeon
AATGTTCACCTATCTTATGCAGGATAAAATTCTTTTTACTTGCGATTTCTTTGGCATGCACACTGCTTATGGCTTCTATGATGAGGACATAGATGAATTGAAAAGCATTGCCCAGCGGTATTTTGGAGAGATAATGATGCCTTTTAGAAGTCTAGGCTTGAGGGCAATGCAGAAAATCAAAGGGTTGGATGTTAAAATGATTGCGCCTAGTCATGGACCAATCCATAAAAACCCTCAGAGAATTATAGAGCATTATTCAAAATGGGTAAAGGGAGAAACCCAAGAGAAAGTAATCGTTGTCTATGTTACTATGTGGAAGTCCACAGAAAAAATGGTCAATCAGCTTGTAGAGGGTTTGCTTCAAAACGGTATTAATGTAAGCGTACACAATCTGTCTAATGCTGATTTAGGTGAGGTTGCAAAGGATTTGGTGGATGCGCGGGCAATAGTGTTTGGCACTCCAACAGTGTTGGGAAAGATGCATCCTCTGGCAGCTTATGGTGCTCACTTGGTTAAAGTGTTAAAACCGCCCCTGAGACTTGGGGTTGTCTTGACAAGTTATGGATGGGGTAAAGGTGCTCTAGCTCACGCCGTTGAAATCTTAGGTCCTACTGGGTTAGAAGTGGTTGGCTCCATGGAAGTGAACGGACCCCCAACCGGAAAGGACTTTGATAAAGTGAAACTTATTTGCGAAGAATTAACCAAGCGAATAAAAGAGCCTCAAGAAACGAACAGGAGGTGAATAATATGCAGTGTGACCGCTGTGGTGGTATTCTAAGAGAAAATGAAACCTATGATTATCATGGTAAACAGTTTTGTGAGGATTGTTATATGTATATTACAAATCCGCCTAAAGCTTGTGACCCTATGGCAGTGGCATCCGCTACATCTATTCGAAAAGAGCTAGGGCAGTCTGGAGCAGCTGGCTTAACAGAGTTACAAAAACAAATTTACAGTTTAATTGAGCAGAGAGGAAAAATTACCAAGGAAGAGCTACTAAAGATAGTTAACGTCAAGCCTGAAGAGTTGGAAGCTCAATTTGCCATTCTCCGCCACTGTGAACTAATACGTGCCTTCAAAGAAGGCAGTAAGGTTTACCTGACTCAATGGTAACCAATTAATCTGTTTTTTTATTTATGTTTCATAGACTTTCTGATTAGTTTTCCGTAAACTTGAGAATTTGTTTAGTTCAACCATAACCATCACACTTGCTTCACAAACTATTACATTTATTTTCTAAACAAAATGTATTAATATTATTTAGGATATAAACTACATCACGACTTTGGATGGCTAAAAAATGACTAAAATAACTGAGCAGACAAGTTCACCTGAAGCAAGTGATAGAAAAAGTGAATCATGTTCTTCAACCGTTGAAAATAATACCGAAAAGCAGCAGTTTGAGCAAAATCAAAAGCTAAAATTAAAACTGAGCAGGATTAAACATAAGATAGCAATCATCAGCGGTAAAGGTGGCGTAGGAAAGAGTACTGTTACTGCTAATCTTGCCATGGCTTTTGCAATGAATGGCAGTGTAGTCGGTGTTTTAGATGCTGACATCCACGGTCCATGCATTCCAAAGATGTTAGGCATAAAACGGCAAGCAATGATGGGTGGACCTGGGGGAATGCTATTTCCCATTACAGGCAAACTTGGGGTAAAAGTTGTGTCGATGGATTTCTTTCTTCCCAGCGATGAAGCACCCGTAATTTGGCGCGGTCCACTAAAAATGAGAGCTCTTCAACAGTTCTTGTCCGACGTAGCTTGGGGAGATCTTGATTATTTGTTCATTGATCTTCCACCAGGAACTGGAGACGAACCACTGAGCATTATGCATTTGATTCCAGACATGGATGGCGTAGTTATAGTAACAATGCCCTCTGAAGTTTCAGAAGCAGTCGTTAAGAAATCGGTTACTTTTGCAAAACAAATCGGCGTTCCAGTAATTGGGATAGTTGAAAACCTTAGTGGATATGTGTGCCCAGACTGTGGAAAGAAAATTGACATTTTCAAGTCCGGAGGCGGAAAGAGAATCTCTAGGGATTTATCTGTTCCCTACTTGGGAGATATACCGATTGACCCACAAATATGTGACGATTCAGACAATGGGTTGACTTTCATGGCAGAAAAACCAGATTTACCTACTGCTAAAACCTTTGCTGAAATAGTTACAAAGATCAAGCAGTTTCTAGAAAATAAAACAACTGCTGGAGAAAAAGCTCAATAATTTGCTGCATAAGTACAACAGAACCAAACGTAGATGCCAACCTTGCCTTCGCTTTGATCGATGTGCATATTTGTTAATCGTAAACACCGACGCTATGCAGTTCTCAGCTATCCCAAATCGGGGTACCAGCGCAATTTGAGGAACTGGAATTCATGCCGTACAAATGATAACGGATGAAGATGCAAAATAGTGATTGCTGGCAATGTTGGTCCCAACTCGTTTAAAGCGCTATCTGCTACCGGAATAGATGTAATTACCGTGGCTTCTGGAACAGCCAGATGTGGTTTGGAAATTCAAGAAAGGCGAATATAAAAAGCTGTCAGGTCTAGTTGTTAAGGGTTATTTCGGTGTTGATGCGAGAAAGAACCATGGCATAATCCACGGTCGTTTAATTTTCAAAGTAAAGTCTAGGTTAAACGCGTCTTTAGCAAAGGCGTTTGGGAGAGTCCATATTTCACTGTTATTAAACTTTGCAATAAATGTAAAGGGGTAAATGTTAGCAGTGATAC
>JAAZFA010000444.1 GCA_012511995.1 Thermoproteota archaeon
ATTATGGGTTTATTTTATTCTTAGGTTTAGCTGGTGTTGGAATTTCGTGCTATTTGCTTCTAAAACAGAAAAAACCGCTGTTTTGGCTTATTCTAACTTTGGCGTTATTTGTACCTTTCTTTTTTGCTGAATCCTACTTGGTTGGCTTTTATATGCCATTTAGTTGGTTTGTTTACTATATTACAACGCCTTTGGCAATTTTTGCCGCAGTTACGGTTGTGTTTATTGGGGATCGAGCGTTAATGTTATTCAATAAAAACCGGGTTTTTTTCAAGAGGAACTGGATAAAAGCTTTGACTATATTCCTCATCTTGATTCTCTCTGTAACTGTAGCGTACCGTGGTGGTACAGTGTATGATCGAATCATGGAAGCAAGTGTCTATTATGCCACCACCGACTTGAAGGCGATGGAAGCAGGGCTTTGGCTCAAAGAAAATTACCCCGATAGAACAGTTGTTGTTTCTACCGAGATTCCAGGGTTTTGGTTTCAGCAGTTTTCAGGTAAGAATGTGACGGCTCAAACGGATCCGGCTATTCAGCGTATGCTGATCGCTGAAGCTGTATTAACTTTGTCTTACGAGTTAGAGCATAATCAAACTATGTTTAAAGCCTACCAAGCTAAAGGCGATACCTTAGACGAATATTATGTTTCAATGGATGAAATCTGGCATAGAGTGACGTTTAGCTCAGCAAGCGGCGATTTCCTCTACTACACCATCGATGGCGTCGACTATGAAATTCCAATTTGGCAGTTAAGTAAAGAAATTGTCTTCAATGACACTTCTTCACCTAAGAGCTTAACGTTTGTTTTCTCCAACGACGACGTAGTGCTAACTAAAACTATTACTGCTATGAATAACAGTTACGCGTTTGATGTTTCTTGGACCTTAACCCCCGTTAGAACACAATTAACCAATGCCAGTTTGTACTTAACTACGCTCTTTGATTTACAGTACAATTTTGAGAAGGCAAACATTCCTGGTTTGCTTGATTGGGTCAACCCCTATGATGCACCGGAAGAAATCCGTGAATCGGACACTACTTGGACTACTGCATCGTTTACACGTGAGGATTTAAAAGAAAACTATATTGGTCTCTATGATGACAATGCAGAAATCGGCTATGCATTCCGTTTCAATAACCTGCCCGACTGGGGCAACATTGGCTCTGGGCTCAACCGACAAATCGACGCTGTTAGATTCCAGTACAACTTGAAGGTCGTTGAGGTCAACGAGACAGTTTCATGCTCATATGGAACCTTAACGCTGTCTAAAAGTAGTTACTCAACGCTTAATCGCGTAGTTTTGGATGGCTTATTCAATTATAATACATCAGTTAATGTTGTTTCTAGAGACTTCAGATATTATCTTGAAAATGACAACGTTGGTTTCATCGTGTATGATAAGAACAAATTGGATCACCAGATAATCAATAGCAAAATTCTGCAGTTGATCTACTCCAATGATCGTTATGTAATCTTCCAAATTCTAAAATAATCGGGCAGCAGTAAACTAATTTCTCAGCTGTGTGCAAGAGCAA
>JAAZFA010000445.1 GCA_012511995.1 Thermoproteota archaeon
CCTCAAAAAGATGCGCAGCTTCCCATCTTTGTTGCCACTTTTGCTCCATTTGCTTGGTTCGACTCATGAATCCCAGTGATTATAGCTTAAACTATTAAGAGTTTTGCCTCCCGTTTTTAATGAAACACAAACCCTGTTTTCACACCAGTTTTGTGTTACCTAAACTGACAAACACAAAAAACTGTCAGTGTAACCTATGCCATTCTAAATTATTAATAAAAAAGGCTATTCGTAATAGAGTTGTTTATTTCTGAAGTAGTCAAAATTGTATGTCTCACGATAAATAGTGTATCCTTTTTTACGTAGCAGATAGCGGACGCCTATGAAAAATGGTACGATTTAACTGATGAAGACGTCCTTAGTTTGCTTGCAGCAAAAGAATGTTCGCCTTAAGCTGGTTATTAAGACACCCTTTTAGCTGCCCTAGACTCTAAAAGCTTTATTGTTGCTCGACAAAAATCTGGCAGATCATCGGGTGAACGAGAAGTAACAAGGTTATCGTCTACCACTACTGATTCATCTACGACTTTAGCGCCTGCATTTTTCAAATCGGTTCTAACAGACGACCAACCTGTAATCATTTTTCCTCTGACGATATCTGCTTCTATTAACATTTGAGGTCCATGACAAATAGCAGCGATAACTATCCCTTTATTATTAGCCTCCTTTACTATCGCTACTAAGTCGGAATGTATTCGCATACGATCTGGCGCATGCCCCCCTGGAACTATGAAAGCAAAATAACTATCAATGTCCACATCTTTGGGTGAAAGCTCTGAGGTAAAGATCCCGCCACGTTTACCTACATACGAGATTTTAGCTTTTGGAGCTACGATATCTAATTTATAGCCTTCCTCTTGAAATCGGTAGTAGGAATAAATGAATTCTGAATCTTCCACACCTTTTTCTAGTAGGATTAGTATTTTCTTCATAAATCATCAAAACGAAGTACCGAATGTATGGATATATGTGATTGCTGGAGCTTATATAACACAACATTTCCGCTTACTATGACTTAACAAGAGGATAGCTAATCCTAGACAGAAAAACTATAGTTTGGGTCTGCTTTGTCTGGATACAGTCTCAGCCCAGCCCACCAACATACCCCAACATGGAGGATGAGGAAAAAAGTTGCGTCCCTACCGCCCATAACGCAAACCAAAACACGTCCAAACCCAAAAATAAACCGTATCCACGCCAGAACATAGGATGAGGAACCACTGAGGAAAAAAGCCTCATTAAAACAAAAATCAGTCAAACCTGAGTAATCGACCGCCAAGCAAGACAATGTAAACCACTACCCAAGGCACTCACCTATTTACCATTCTCACCTATTACGATATTGAGATAAAACTATTTTGGGTTAATTCGAAGGGCACAGGCGTTGTGAAAAAAGGTATTTGAGAATGTGCCCTCTGTTGCTTATCTCCCCTCCTTTGCCTAACTGTGCCGCCGAATCGCCCTTTATCAGCTGAAAAACTGCTCTCAAAGGTTCCAAGGTAAATACTCCGACAAAAAATCAACCCGTGAAGCCGCCATCCGCATCAAAATATTTGCCCAAGCAATGATCCTGTTGATGTTTTTCTTGGGAATCAGAAACAGAGAAAACGACCTACCAAACATTTTAGCGACGTTTCTTGTGCTAAAGTACTTGTCTAAGCAAATCGACTTTATAGCTGCTCCAATACGGCGCAACATAGCGACGGCTTTGAAAGCATCCATTTCTGATTGGTGTAAAACCCCACAGCCAACATACATCCCAGAAGATGGTCGATTAACGAGAAAAAATGAACATACTTCTTTCCATATTTTCTTGGATCCGACCGATAATGGCTGTCCACCCAAACAGAGTAGCCTGTGCCGTCTCCAGACAACTCGCCGCTGTCGCCTTCCTCTTTTAGCAAGAATATAAAGAGGTTATGCAGTGCCAGCTTGGCTTCTGGGTCACTGTAGCGGCACTCGACATACTTGTAGCTCACATCAACGCCAAAGAGGGACTGAAAATACCCAAGTGACCCATCTACTAGCCAGTTGGATTTGTTAAGAAATCACACCAATATGAAGA
>JAAZFA010000078.1 GCA_012511995.1 Thermoproteota archaeon
AAAGCGATATAGGCAAATTCGTGCTTTGGATAGTCTTCTTTGGGAGTTACGGTGGTTTAGTAATGAGCTTAAACGAGCGGAGTTCTAAGCCAGACCTTTACGTAATTGCTCGTATAATTAAGGTGTTAAAAGAGAAAAATAAGATGAATAAGACGGCTCTTGCCACTGCGACAGGGTTAGCGTATGATAAACTGGTAAAATATTTGGCTTGGATGTCCGCCAAAGGGTTCGTAATTGAAAAGAAAGATGGCTTGGTTTATTTAACTAAAGAGGGATCTGCAGCTTACGAGGATTTGGTGAGTTGGATTTTGAAGTATGTGGGGCAACTTAAATTTCCCAGACTAAAAGTTAACACCTAATTCTCTAATCTGTTATTGGAAATCTTTTTTGTACTCCCTCCGAGTGAGTCCGCTTTTTAAACTATCCTGATGTATTGCATTCAAATATATTCTGAATAATGAGGTTAAACATTTGGTAGCAATAGTTGAAGCTATAAATTTGAAAAAAACTTATATGCTTGGAAAAGTGCCGGTTGAAGCCCTGCGAGGTATAAACCTTCACATAGACGCCGGCGAATTCGTATCAATACTTGGTCCGTCAGGAAGCGGCAAATCAACCATGCTCAACCTGATCGGAGCATTAGATAAACCAACTTCAGGCCGGCTCCTAATTGACGGCATGGACGTTTCTAAACTAGGTGACGATCAACTTGCAGAGCTACGGCTTAGCATTGGATTTGTTTTCCAATTCTTCAATTTGATCCCCCGGCTTAGTGCTCGTGAAAATGTAGAGTTGGCTATGTCTATAGCTAATAAACGTAAAAGGCGCAAACGCGCAAGAGAACTTCTTGAAACTGTTGGATTAAAAGAAAGGATGAAGCATAAGCCTGTGGAACTAAGCGGTGGACAACAACAGCGTGTAGCTATTGCTCGTGCATTAGCTAATGACCCTGCTTTTCTATTGCTAGATGAGCCGACTGGTAACGTTGACTCAAAGACCGCCCGGGAAATACTTGACTTAATCCATATGCTAAACAAGGAAAAAAACGTCAGCATCATCATGGTTACGCATGACGAAAAACTAGCCCATGAGGCCACCCGGACTGTATTCATGGTTGATGGAAACATAGCCAAGGAACTGGTGAACTAAAATGAGAGCGACTGATATCCTTGGTTACTCTTTTAATGCCATTAAGCTCCGTAAGCTCAAAGCTGGATTGACAACTTTGGGTGTAGTGATCGGTATTGCCGCTATTGTGGCACTTATGTCAATCACTTCGGGGCTAGAGACGTCAATCACAGGTCAGCTAAATGAGGGCTTATCGGCTGATACGCTAGTTATTACTGCAGGTGGTAGTAGTCTGGGTGCTGGTGGCTTTGGCGGTGGTGCTAGTGGTTTTGGTGACGGTTCTATTAGCGATTCAGGATTTGCACTCTACGTTAACGATACTGAAATAGTCAGTTCGTTGTCTTCTGATATTGAATCTACAACTGGAGTCATCAGCCGTAGCGGATACATACAGAGCGCTGATCTCAATCGATCCGTTACTTTATACGCAGTTGATTTTAGCACTTACTCTGAAGTCTATAGCGCCACGTTTGTCGCACAAGACGGCAATATACCCACTAACCCGCATGATGACGAGATTATTGTAGGCGCCAGAATTGTTGACCCCGGAAACAACGGCACTAAATACTTTACCCCAGGCGACTACGTTAACATAGCTTGGACAAACTCTACGGTATACCCTCTAACAAATGAAACTACCCGTGTGGTCATATCTGGTGTGCTTCAAGAGATCGGCGGTTTAAGTCTATCTGGTCCATCGGATTTAGGTGTTTACATGCCTATTAGTGCAGCTGAAGATTTCTTAGGGACTACTAAAGTCAGCAGTATTGTTGTGAAACTTGTTAACAGTGACAACGCCACCATTAACGCAGTAACCAATGCAATCAAAGACTACTATGGCTCAGATGTCTCCATCTTGTCCTCTACGTCAATCCTTAGTACGATTAATTCTATCTTTAGCATAATACAGCTATTCTTGGTCGGCATTGCCGGTATATCGTTACTAGTTGCAGGCATAGGCATAATGAACATAATGTTTGTCTCAATGTTTGAGCGCACCCGCGAAATCGGCATCCTCAAAGCCTTAGGCATGAAGAAGAAAACGGTGCTGGCAATTTTCCTTAGTGAATCAGCAATGATCGGGCTGCTTGGTGCCATAATTGGTATTGTTGCTGGTTACGGATTAGCCGTTATCGTAGCAAACGTGTTGGGTTCGGGATTGTTTGGGGCTTCAGGAGGTCTCACTATAGTGCCAGTCCTTACTCCAACGGTACTCTTGGGTGCTTTTGGTTTCGGTGTCGGGATCAGTGTTATTTTCGCACTTTACCCGGCTTGGAAAGCTTCGAAACTCAAGCCAGTAGACGCATTAAGATACGAATAAGGTGATATGGAATGAACAAAAACCAACAACTAAAAATCGCAATCTTTGC
>JAAZFA010000446.1 GCA_012511995.1 Thermoproteota archaeon
TACTTTTGCGTCAAACATTTTAGGAACTCCAGTTTATGCAAACTATGATAGCTTTTCGCTTTTGAACTTTGTCATACCACTATCTACTCGAGAAAGATGATTGTAATAATGATGGTTATTGATCAAACAGTTAAACTAAAAGCCTTACCCAAAATAGCGCTTCCCAAGTTATACTCAAATGGCAAACACCCCGATTCCTTAGCTTTCCTAATCTTCCAAATTGTTAATGCATCTTCCCAATACCGAAATACCATTTACATGATTTTATCTTGTGAGCAAGTCCCCATTTACCACTTTCCTAATTGAAAATTAGAAAATTAGCGTTTTTCCTACAACGGATGGATGCTTTTGTCAGACGTTTTGGCTGAAAATGTTATGATTTTTGTTTTAGATATGAAAAGGGCAAAACCGTTGAATCCAGCTTCTGGATGCTAAAACAGGCATGTGCACATACGACTATCAAAACAAGAACTACACTAATTAAGCGACGCGTAAAACACGGAGCCTAACCCAGAATCAGTAAAAGAAGTAATTGCTAAGCAACCATGGAGCAACGCAAAAAAGTCATAGCCGTTGATACTTACTTGTGCTTTCTTCAGATACAAGGACATACCCTCCAAAAATCTTTCCAGAGTGATCAGGGACATGATAGGTTTTGAAGTTAGAGTTCTAGTAACCGCTGTCACGGGGCACATCAGGAAATAACGTTAAGGTGGGGTTCTGGGAGCAAGTCAACTGGGGTCAAGCTAAATAGAATGACGGTATAGCGTTTACCGATAACGGCACCATAGTTGCCCGAGACTATGTAGAAGCAGAGGGCACAGGCACACTTCTGCAGTCATATGTTGCAAACCAGTGGTACATATCAAATTTATTCTTGACCGACCGAACAAACTCATATCGGTGTATATCAACGGCATACTTAAGTGAGAATCTATCAAAGGAAGTGAACGCGGATACATCCTTGATGGATTAACTGTTAGTGGGCGTTATACTGAAATCCCGGTTTGCTACGATAATGTGCAGATTTTTGAAAATGGCCCATCTACAAGCGTCGGCATTAACAAACCCACACTTACGATTTATTCTACCAGTTCAGCGTCTACGTTTGATTTTATGGTTGAAGTCAGCGGTACCTTAACCTTCAATGGCACAGCTATCTCGGAGACACCGATACTTTAGCCTACAGTGTCACGGGTGGGAAGTCCTAGATTGATTTAACTCTTGTTCAGATTTGCTCCGATGGTAGTTACTATGCTCAGGGACACCCTTCAGTTACAGGATACTACACCTAAAAGCCGTTTATGAAGGTAACGAAGAATACAGATACACTGTATCACGTGTTAATTTTGCCCTTGAGCCTTGCAGGGAGCATAATGTCTTGTCAATTAACACTAACTCTACTCTCAAGGAATTCTTTTTGATTCAGAAAATAGCAAACTATGCTTCATGTTTCCAACAATACAGGAACAACTGGCTATGTAAACGTGAATATTCCTAAATCGCTATTGAGTGATGCTTCTTTGTTAGTGGTGTACTTGGATGACGTCAAAATAGAATATTCTTTGAAGTCCGAAAGTGAAAGCTGGATTCTTAGTTTTTCTTATCATCACAGTGTTCATAGCGTAGATATCAACTTTGACGGAAACGCTTCCCCAGCTGAATTTTAGGGGCTGTATTTGGTGATTGCTGCTTTGACTATAGTGACTGGAAGTTTAGTGGGTTATAACAGGATGGGAAAGCGGAAAGAACAGTTAGCTTAGTGGTTAATTGTGTATTGACAGCTAATGCATGGCACCCCGGTAATTCTGTTATTGAAGTAACGTAGTAGACATCCTATTTTATTTTTTACCACTGGTCCAAATTTCAATCATCACTTTACAATTGATATGGACTTTGTAATATGAGCGGTAAATGTCTTTGCAAAAGTCACAAGGAAGTGGTGGACGCGTGGGGATAAGTTAAAACCTCCGTTTAAATTTAACCCGTCTCGCTATATAATTCGTGAAATTTACAAGCTTCTCTTTCTTAAGGAAGTTTTTATGTATTACAATGTATTCTATAATGCGTGTGGTTAGAATATGGGTGAAACCGAACAGACCAGCACAGTCACCGTCCGCCTCTCCAAAAGCAGCTTAAGCAGAGTCCAAACTGTCCAAAAACTCGAAAAAGTCGACCGCAGCACCCTCTTCAAAGAATTCTTAGAAGACGGCATTCGTGACCGTGTTTTGCAGCTCTACAAAAAAGGCAAGCTAACCCAACGGTGTGCAGCCGAACTGTTGGACGTTACTCTGCGTGAATTTCTAGAATTGCTTGAAGCTGAAGGCATTCCAATAAACTGGGATTCCGACAACATTAAACAGTACATGAAAGAAAAGTACGGGGAATAAGGGTCCTGTTACCAAAGTTTGTTGTCGCTGATTCGGGACCACTTATTCATCTCGCACAGATAAACAGGCTTGAGCTTCTTCAAAGTATTTTCGAGCGCATACAGGTAACTGCAAGAGTTAAGGTTGAAGTTGTTGACGAGGGCAGCAAACGCAGACTCCCAGATGCAGAAATTGTAGGTCAAGCTTTCGAGAACGGATGGCTTAAAATTGAAGCGTTATCTGCGCGTGAATCGAAGCAAGCGGCAAAATTGGCTAACGGTGAAGGCATTTCGCTTGCTGATGCTGAGGTAATCATCTTAGCAGTGAAGAAGAAAGCATTGTTCCTATCAGATGACACTGCTCTTTTTATGATTGCAGAAATGTATGGCTTAACGGTCTGGAGCACTTGGAGCCTGCTTCTTGAAGCCCTAAGCCAAAACCTGATCGCCATAACAGAACTCGAAGGGACAATAGACGAGCTGGGTAAAAAGAAATTCAAGCTCAATGAAAAACAAGTTGCAGAAATCTTGCAGGCAGCAAAACACATCCAAAACGAACTGCAAAATGGAAAAACTGACATCTAAACACTACCCAAAACTCAAATGGCGGGCGAGGAGGGATTTGAACCCTCGACCCCCAACTTAGGAGGCTGGTGCTCTATCCGTGCTGAGCTACTCGCCCATCTCTTTATCTGATTGGTGCCTGTTCCTATTTGGTCTTTATTGGTCTAGGTCAACAGCACTTTGACTGCTATCTACTATTGCTGTTTGAGATAAAGTTTCTCTGTAGCTTCTTACGCTTTATTAGCATATTGCTTTTGATTGTTGATAGTAAAAGAACCTCTTACTAGATTCTCTATGTCTAACTCTAATATTTTCTCTCGCTTTTAGAGTTATAGAATATTTGTAAGGAATCTCTATCTCCACACATTTCACATTGAAATTTACTTACACATTTTATCTTCATTGTGTCACTAGCTTGGGAGCTGGAGAGCAAGAAGAGCTATTTAATGACCATTAAGAAATTATTTTGGAGCCTTACAAGTAAATTATATAACATTTACATAAGCTATGTTTCAGGTTACTCGCCATATGTCTTGCTGCAATAATGTCTATTATAGCAATTCCTAATTTTGCCTTTTGCCCAAATAGGAGTTACTACTCCAACTGAACCTATCTTTGGTGTAAGTTATCAATTCTTTCCCCATAATATACCTCCTGTCTATGGCGTTGATCCTTCACTGGTGAAGCAGTAATGACAAAGGAGGGTTATACGGTCTATAGTGAAAGTGCTTATCTTCCAATCATGAACCAACTATTTGAGCCATACCTAGATTCAGAGGGTAACTCTAAATCTATACTATAATGTCAGATGGAAAGAACCAAGTAGTGAGTCTTGGCTGTATAAGCCTTCAAGTGCCAGAATGACTCAAAGCTCGGAGGGTGATCGTATTTTAGTGGGTTTCGATTTTAAAGATAGTTATAGTAAGTCTGGCTGGGGTGAACTAAATATTCCAATGGGAAGTGAAACGCAGTTCTAAGTTCAAGCAATGATTGGATATTATACTTCAGATAATGTCTTTGTAGGTAAAACTAGTGAATAGACTAATCAACAAAGCACGCAAAGAGCTACAACACCTGAAAACTTGTTTTCTCCTAATCATACAGTTCCAGAGTTTCCTATAACAGCCATACTGATTGCAGTTCTGGTTGTTGTTAGTCTATTGCTTATTATTAGTAAGAGAAAGCAAAGTTACAATCATTAAGAACTAGTTTTGTAGTGTGTAGCTCTGAGTAAATTATATAACGTTATACGGGGATAAGTTTTTAATTGTGATTGGGTTTGGGTAAACGTCTGGTTTTATGTTTAGTTGCTGTCTTGATTGTATCTGGAATGTTGCTGGTGGGTTTATCTGTTGCTCAAGATATACCTGAACCAGTTGTGCCAGAATTCACAGTCAAATTTGTGAATGCTTCATA
>JAAZFA010000447.1 GCA_012511995.1 Thermoproteota archaeon
ATATACTCCGTACTCATTTTTCTTCTTTTTAAATGTTTGAAAATGAGCCCTGCGCAGAGCATTTAATTAATGAATTCGATTCAAAGATATAGCGGTTATTGCGCTGTATTTCTGTGATTTGCAGGGTGTGGTGTGGAGTGTAGAGTGTAGAGTGAAGGGAGTATAAACAGAAAAAGCCATTGTTTGGAAAACAACAGCTGTAAAAAGTTGAAAAAAGAAGTAAAGCTTATAGTGTGGAGTGGATTATTTGAGGTTGTCCACGGCTAATTCAAGTTGTTTGTATGAACGTTGAGGTTTCTTTAAGGTGCGAAGTTTCGACCTGTCGAAAGAAGTCCCATCGGCCTGAACAAAGCACTTGCAAGCAACTTCCCAATTGCGTTGTTTTAGGTCGTCAACGTACTGGTTAATGGTGTAAATCAATTTAATGAAATAGGAAAATTCTGAAGGATTGCCAGTCCAAACCACTGGTTTGGAAATGGCTTTTCCTGAGAATACCTTTTTAAATACCCTGGAATCGGTATCGTCAGCAATGAAATTGTTTTTCTTCAGTGAATTGTAAAGATTGGTAAGATTGTCGTAATTATTATCATATCCTTTATACCTGAATGATTCAAAGGAAACTCTTTCTGGTTCAGGATGAGGTTTTGATTTGATTTCTTTTGAACTTTCCTCTGTTTCTTGTTCCGGTTGGGAAATGTATTGATTCAGATAATAAGCCAGTTTAGATTTATTATCCTTTTCTGATTCGAGTTCAGAATAAAGTTGGAACAACAACTCATTTTTGCTGAGCACCTCAAAATTGATGTGTGAATTGAATTTTTCGGTAAGTGTTGAGTGGGTTACAAACAAGTATAATTTGAGCGAGTCAAGTATTTGGTTTGTTGCTTTATCAGTGTGCTTTTCGTTGCTAATGATGCCAATTAAAGATTCCAGTTTGCTCATTAACTGATACAGTTTGTAGGTTGCATCAATTTCATCGGACTGCTCAACGGTTTCAATAATTCCGGCAATGAGGCATTGAAAGGTATTGTTAATAAGGTATAGGTAAAACTCGGTTTGCTTATTAAAGAATGGCGGTATTTCTATGTTTATAGGAGTGGTAACCTCAACTTGTGCCAATTCCTTTAATTCTTCCAGATTCTCATTTTCAGTTGCAAAATTCAAAGACGTGAAAGCGTTTAACGCTGAACGGCAATACTCTGTTGGGTTGTCATTTTTTTGCCTGAGATTATGGTTTAGAATGTGACGGAATTTTTCCTCATCCTGATTTTCTGCTGACCAGGGGCGTAGGCTCCCGGTCAGGATATTATTGGCTATTGAAAAGTAGTTATTCATGAGGTTAGATTTTAATTCGGTTAGCTGCTTCTTTTTTCTTCTCGTCAATGACCTTGGCATAAATCTGTGTGGTCTTTAATTCCCGGTGTCCTAATAACTTGGAAACGGTGTAAATGTCGGTTCCCATTGTTAATTGCAGGGTAGCATAAGTATGTCGGGCGCAATGGAACGTGATTGTTTTGGAAATACCGGCACGCATCATCCATTGTTGTAACTTCATATTGTGCCATGCAGAATATTTCAAGCCTTTGAAAACACGTTCGTCTTTGTCTTGTCGTTCTCCCAACAATTCAAATGCCTGGTCAGAGATAGGCTGGGTTTCAACGCCTTTGGTTTTCTTTTGTCTGAATCGGATATAGTAACCCATTTCATTTGAGTGTTGTACTTCAGACCAAACCAGTTTATTAATGTCGGACCATCTTAAACCAGTAAGACTTGAAAATATGAACGCTGTTTTGAGTTGTGGAATATCACATTCAGCTTTGGCAGCCGCCTGTAGTTCTTCCAAGGTGAGAAATTCCCTTTCAGGTTCTCCTTGCTTGAATCC
>JAAZFA010000448.1 GCA_012511995.1 Thermoproteota archaeon
AGAGCGAAGTTTGTTGAAATGTTAATCGAGGAGTTAGGTGAAATTTTGATGTTATCAACCGTTATTGTTGTTGGGTTGCAGTTGTAGGTTTCTGGTAGTCCGATGCGGTATTTGTGTGTAGTCTCTGTAAATGTTTGTGTCATCTTTGTCAATAGCATACGCTGGTGAATCGATTACCTAAAAGGACGGCGCCGCCATTGGGATTCAAAGACCGATGGGATATTCTATGCGATAGTAAAACAAACAAGACAACTGGTGAGCAAAATAGCCAAAATCCAGTTCTAAAAATTCAACCTATGCCTCAACTGCTAAAGAAGGTCAATACAACTATTTCTTTTGTGGGAGAGAAGCAATTCATCGATTTTCTGCAAAAAAAACTAGATTTGTTATCTTTATCTGAACGGAAAATAATAGTAGAAGTTTGGGCTAACAAGGATGATTACATAAAATGGCCCAAGGAAAGCATCCTCCTTATTCCAAGTTTAGTTAGGCTACGGGTTGGTTTTCACAAGTACTCACTTGAACTTACACGAAAATTCAAGGAGAAGGGAATACCAATCGACTCTCGAACAAACGGGCCAGCAATTATGTCTTACTTATTTGCAGGTGGTGCACGGCCTAGTCGTAGAGGTAGTGATCATGAGTGGACAATTCATCATATCTATGACGGTAAGTTTGCATTAGAAAATGGTAACCAATCAGTTAGAGCTGTAAATCATGGAGATCACTTTACAGAGTCTGCAGGGGTAGTGGCTATTCATCCTGTTGCTGATGCTTTAGCTGATGAATATTTCTTTTTTGCTTGGATGCTCAGACTTGAAGCCTTCAAACGATTTGGATACAACCCCGACAAAGTCTTTGCCAACACTTAAGGGAAACCGCTCACAGTATTGACAACTCATATTAATTCGTCAAACATGCTGTTGGATTCTTCAGTTAACTGGCGTCCAATATTCCAGCCATAAAAAACTATACTTGATTTGCGGTTACTACAACATCAAAAGCATAGTTAAATGTCGCGCCAGGTGTGTATTCTTCAATCACGCCAAAGTAGCTTACGATACACAAAACCTGGCTTTCGCCGGGTTGAAGAACCCTTAACCCTCCGCTCCAGCTCTGAAAAAATATTTGTAGAGAAAGGTTTGAGGGGTAATTGATGTTGGTTACTTTTCCTGTGATGTTGATTGGTATGTTGCCGTCATTGCGTGCTAAAAAAACCATCTGCGGTGAAACACCGTTAGGTCTTCCTTCAATGCAGGGTATCCTTAGGTTGTTAATGGTAGTTGGAACTTGTGTTTTGTTTGTTGTTCCGCTGGCGTCACAGAACCAAAGAGAAAACTTGACTGT
Source organism: Thermoproteota archaeon (assembly GCA_012511995.1). Classification (GTDB taxonomy): domain Archaea; phylum Thermoproteota; class Bathyarchaeia; order Bathyarchaeales; family Bathycorpusculaceae; genus Bathycorpusculum. Next base: position 1,348 of record JAAZFA010000448.1, read on the forward strand.
CTGAGAAGGGTTTGGTGTAGGCGTCGGGGTAGGGGAGATGCCTGGTAAGATTCTGGTATTTGGGTAGTTGTTTGTTCCTTGGAAGTTGATGATTTGTTGATGCGTCAGAGCTCCGAGGGTAATGGGAACTGCTATTATTATGCTTAGACTTACTGCAAGAATCAAATACTTTTTTTGCAAAAGTGTTCACCTCTAAAAACAAGAAAGCAACAGTTAACCTATCTTTGCGATAAGATTTAAATGAATTGTCAGTCTTGCGCTGGGTTTGGTTAGAACAAATAGTTAGTTTGCCGCTTGGAAAGTTAGCTGATAGAAAACTAAGGATAGAAATGGCTAGAAATAAAAAGTTGTATCTTTATAAAGGCGTAAATAACCAACTAATACCGTAATCGTGCCTCTAAAAAGGCGTTTAAAACTGGCGTAAACTTCCAAATAGGGAAGAAAAATATGGCTGTCTAAAAGGCTAATCCATCATAACAAGGATTGAAACACAAAATTCCGCTATCAGGCGCATTTTCGAGTGTAAGTCTAAAAGGCTAATCCATCATAACAAGGATTGAAACACATTTAAGGGCACGCGAAGTCTGTTCAGGTTTCGTTTATGGTCTAAAAGGC
>JAAZFA010000449.1 GCA_012511995.1 Thermoproteota archaeon
AAAAAAACAAACAAAAAAACACCAAACACCCACCCTACATCCACCAACTTCAACCCACCAACCCCTTCTAACCCCACAAACCCTCTATCTAACGTTGGTTTGGGTGTTGAAGGAATCGAATTTAGGTACTTCTAGTCCCGTGATGAATCGGAATAGAGGTGGCTTTTTTGATAGCCTTTTGTAGTTGAGCAACTTGTTCATAAAAGAGCTGTTGCTTCACTTTAAAAATAAACCCAACCAATACTGGGCAACCATCTCAGGTTAATATACCGATTGACACTAATGAGAGCAAAATACCCCATAATTACATGTTTCAGTCAAAAGTAAGCTTATTTTAGAGACCTTTAACAATAAAAACAAAAATTGCACCTAAAGTCTATTAGCTTTTTTTAATTTAATTGAGCTAGACCTATTATAGGGAAAACAAACCCTATTGCTAAGAAGGGTAACTCAAAATAGGTGCGGTTAGAAGAAACACGAAGCCTAAAGGCAAGAAAACCATAGCTAAAATTAGAAAACTTTCCTAAAATTCTTTTTGTTTTTCAGTGTCATCTTATTCTAACCCATTGTAAACACTTAATTGTTAGCTATTGGATTAAAAAATTCTAACTATAAATAAGCAAAAACATGAATGACAATCAGCCCAGCCAGATACACCTAACCTTAGCAACATTTCAATTTCATTCCCAAAAATCTCTTAAGTACCATCATCAATAAGAACCACACAAAAAAGTAAACAACAAGGTATAGCAGTGAAAAAAACAACACCACTAACTTACATTATTCTAACTTTACTATTTTTAACATCAATAACAGCGTTAGTGTCTGCTGCTACAACCGAAACCTTCAACGTAACAGCATCAACCATGCAATACACCTTTGATTTACCACAAGAAACCACGTTCAACGCCTCACTTACAACAACAAACACAATCCGAGTCTGGATTCACGACCAAAACGGATCACAAATAGTAAACCTTGGCTTAGTCGACAAAGAAGCCGAATTCAGCTTTATCACCAACAATGCAGGCAAATACTATGTAAACTTTGAAAATAACCTAGGCAACACAGTAAAAGTAACATTCACCTACCAAACATATCCAGAACTACCCAATGACCCTTTAATTCCACTTAGTTACTGGCCAATATTTGCAGCCATAACAACAGCATTACTAGGCCTAATAATATATTGGATTTGCCACAAAAAACCAAAAACACTCAACGAAACAACTATGCAATATTAGCCATCGGATCCTCGTTTTGCTCTTTACTAGCTTGCCCATAAAAAACCGATTAATACGGTCATCTCGCGGAGTAACCATGTACACTACGTCGTTCTCAACACTTTCTTTACAAACAAGATCTTGAGCCTCCAAAAAAACAATAGCACGCTTCAAGAAAGACTGCCCTAAGTTTGTTTCTTCTTGAATAGTAAGAATATTTGAAGATTTTTCAGCTGAATGCAGAATTTCGACGTATAGTTCAAGTTGTGAGGGTTTCTGTACAACTATTACAACAGCACCTTTCAGTTAAACTGCAATACGTTTAAAAAAACTATTATTGATGTATATGTTACAAAGCGTTTAGACACTTTCTGCTAAAGTTTGCGCTGCCTTCAACGCCCACTCATTATCCTGCCAAAGCGCACGGCCTACCGCAACCAAATCCACCAAACCATCCCGTACTAAACCATCAGCAAACACAGGATCCTTTATGCCCCCAACACCGATAACAGGAACATTTACAACTTTTTTAACCGCCGCTGCCTGAGGAACAAAATAACCAACCACTTGGGACAACTGTTTAGGTTCACTACCACACATACCACCCGACACATCCAAAACGTCCACCCCTGTTGCCTCTAAATTAAGCGCAAATTCAACGGCATCCTCAATATGCGTACCCATCGGCGCTAAATCATCAGAACCCAATCTATAAAGAAGCAACTTATTACCAAGTCGCCTCCGAACCTTATCAACAACCAAAAGAGGAAAACGCATACGATTCTCCAAAGAACCACCAAATTCATCGGTGCGTTTATTCAACAAGGGCGTAAAAAATTGATTTAACAAATATCCGTGTGCCCCATGAAGTTCAACGCCATCAAACCCTGCTTTTATCGCACGGTCTGTAGCTAACGCAAAATCCTCAGCTAAACCATATAATTCATCAACAGTTAACATTCGAGTTTTATCACGGGTCGATGGACCAACTGGAGTTACTCCTATAACTTTTTGGGTTGCGACAGCACCAGCATGACTAATTTGAACTATAGCAGGAGCACCAACCGAATGGATACCCGCCGCTAATTTTTCGAACCCAGAAATAAGACAATCATCATAAATACCTAACTGTTTAGGTCCAATTTTTCCCAAAGCAGAAACATACGCATGTTCCACGATAGGAAGACCCAAAGCTACAGAACGACGTACATAAAAATTAACGAGTTTATCGGTAACTTCTCCTTTAAATGACGCTCTACCGGACTGCATCGGAGGCATCACTATACGATTCCGCAGATTTACACCTTTGATAGTTAAAGGGTCAAGTAACCGAGGCATATTAATTCGCAACAGCAGATATGGCTACTACACAGAATATAAGAGATTCATAAGAAAAAACGAAAACACAGGGTTAAGCCTTTTTTCTCATCGTTTTTTTCAGTAATGTTTCCTCAGCAAGAGCATTCTCCATTAAACACCGAATAGCCTCGTTCATGTTACCGCCGAAATAAGGCTTAACAATTTTCTCAGCAAACTCTATCAGCATCTGTGACGAAAAATTGTGAAACGTCAAAGATACCAATAGGTCATCTTCGATTAGAGCGGGGGTTAATTTCGATTTCATATTACTTCACAGATGCCCAGTTACGCATAAACTGCTTTTAAAGCGGCAGTTCAAACGACATAACACGACAGGGGAGAGGTCATTTAAAGTGGAATTTGTAACTGACTCTCACAACCAAAGAGTCATATAATTTCTAGGTCAAAATCTTCTGATGTATATTTTTTTAAAACAAACGTCACAGCGACCATTATCCCATGGTAGCTAAAGCCACTGTACCTACTTGGTATTAGGTCATTTTGGGCTATTTTGTTGGGGGTTAACTGTAGATGTCCTGTTAGGAGCCCACATCGGGGTAGGTGTGAAAACGGGTGCTGCCGAGGGGAGATAGGGTTTGTGGTTGGATGTGCA
>JAAZFA010000079.1 GCA_012511995.1 Thermoproteota archaeon
ATTGCATATGCAGCGATCAACATGCCTTCAAGGATGGCGTGAGGGTCTGCTTCGGCTAGTGATCGATTGGCGTATACGCCTGGGTCACCTTCGTCGAGGTTAGCAACTATGTATTTGGGTGTATTGTAGGCTCTAGCCACGAGACGCCATTTACGCCCTGTTGGAAAACCAGCACCTCCACGTCCTCGAAGTCCACTGGCTAATACTTCGTTTATGATGCCTTGTGGAGTCATGTTGGTTAAGCATTTAGCGAGGGCACCATAACCGCCTGCTGCTATGTAGTCTTGGATTCGGTTAGGATCGATTTTTCCTGCGTTACGTAAGACAAGGCGATGCTGTTTTTTGAAGAATGTGCCACTTTCATAAAGTATGTTTTTAACCGGCAAATCCAGGGTTATGTGGTCACGTACGATTTCTCTAGCTCTTTCAGGGGTTACTCCTTCATAGACGTAATCTCCGGGGTTAACGAGAATTGTGGGTCCAACTGAGCATGCTCCAATACATCCTGTTTTTGCTACTTTGCATTCTTTCTCAGCCCCGTATTCTTTAACTGCTTCTTCAAAGGCTTTTAAAACCTTAAGAGATCCAAGAGAGACGCAACTGGTCGAGCAACATACGTTTATCCGATACTTGTAAGCCTGCTCAAATTCCATCTCGCGCTCGACTATCTTATGAAGGTCAAATAGTTTCAGTTGTTGCGCCTCCAAGTTTTTCTTTTATTCTTTTGATCACATCTTCTTTTGTTGCTTTACCGATTACTTCGTTATCTATCACTAACGTTGGAGCCATTGCGCATGCACCGATACAACGAGTAAAAAGTAATGAGAGTTTGCCATCAGATGTGGAGCCGCCACGTTTAAGGTTGAATTCTTGCTCGATAGCTGAAATGATTTGATCTACTCCTTTGACATAGCAGGCTGTTCCAAAGCAACCAGTGACTACATGTTGACCTGGTTTTCGAAGTTTGAAATAACTGTAGAAGGTGGCGACGCCGTAAACGTGACTTGGAGGTAGGCTTAAAGATTCAGAAATATCGCTAAGCAAGTCTTTATCGAGATACCCATAGATTTCTTGTGCTTTATGCAATATTTCGAGCAGACCACTTTCTTGGTAATTGTGTTCTTTTAGTACCTTCTCAAGCATAAGGCGTCGTTTATCGTCTTTGATCAAAAGATGTTTCCTCCGTCAATGTTATTCATTGACTCATTTAGGTTTACAGCTGCTTCACGTATAAAAGCGTAGGGTGAAACAGAAAAACAGACACAAGAACTGTAACATTAACTTAAACTGTAAGTGTCACTCTAAAAGAGTTCATTACTGCAAAAAAATAAAGAAATTATGAAGAAGATGATGGCTCGCGGTTTTCCCTAACGAGCGGTTTTGTTTCTACGATTGGAAACTCGTCTTCTTTGATTTCTGGTTTAGCTTCAATAGTCTTCTCTTCGACGGGCGGTTCAGGTAATTTCTTTTGTACACATACGAAATCAATGTCTTCGCCTTGTAAATCAAGCATAGCTTTGACTGTGCCGTCACTTAAGTACTCGATTGCAAAGCCCATCTTCTTTGTTAAGCTAATTGCGCGGTAGTTATCCTGTAGCATTATTGCATAGACGTTTTCAACGCCTTTTTCTTTGGCAATGTCTAGTGTGTAGTCGACTATTTTTGTGCCCAAACCGAGTCCTTGCCAGTAATCAGATACGATGAATGCCATTTCGCCATGTTTACCGTCTGGTTCAACGCTTAGACGGCTTACACCTAAGATTTTACGTTTGCCATTCTCAACGACCTCGGCGACTAACGCAACCTCTCTGTCGTAGTCAACATTACAGTAGCGAACACGGACTTCATGGGGTGTGTCTTTTAGCATTTGGAAGAATCTATATCGGATGCTTTCCTCGCTGAGGCTTTGGAACCATTCAATCCATAGGGGTTCATCTTCTGGTTTTATTGGACGCAACAGCACTTCTTGACCGTTCTTTAGCAACCATAGAATCTCGTATTTCTTTGGGTAAGGACTGATGACCATGTGTTCATGTGGTTCGAGTTTCTTGCAGACTTTCTCTTTGTCTAATACGATGCGTGCGTCTAGTATAGTGGCGTCTTTGTCGCTTATGAGTAATGGGTTGATGTCGATTTCTTTGATTTGTGGGAAGTCTGTGAGTAATTGACTGAATAAGAGTATGGTTTCATCTAAGCGTTTTATGTCGACTGCTGTGGAACCTCGGAATCCTTTGAGTAAGCTGTATACTTTGGTTTCTTCCATCATGCGTCTGATCAGGGTTGTGTTTAGGGGTGGAAGACCTATAGA
>JAAZFA010000450.1 GCA_012511995.1 Thermoproteota archaeon
TAGATCAAATCTGTTTTTGGTTGCTCACAGAGGGTTTTAAGATCTAAGATGTCTCCTCTAACAAATTTTGCTTTTGGCGTGTCCTGAATGTTTTGCATGGTACCGCTTGATAAATTATCATAAATTGTAACGTTACTGGTTAATTCAGAGAGTTTTTTACATAAATGGTAACCTATGAATCCGGCTCCGCCAGTAACTAGTATTTGTTTCCCTTCCATCAATGGGTCCCCAGTAGACGATAAAGCCTATATGATATATAGGTAAATTGGTAGGTATATGTCGGCGATGAAAGCTATAAAAGTTTTCAGGGACCTACTTTCCTTTTTAACCATAATACCTATGGGTGGAAAAGAAGACTTCATCCTCACTACAGCATCAAACATGCACCTGTTTCCTATCGTTGGAGGCTTAATTGGTTTGATGGCTGGACTTTATTATATTGTCGCTAGTATTATCGTGGGCTTTCTACTTGGTTTAATCAATGCATATGTAGTTTTACCTATTACACTTCTGGAGGGTTTGATTTCAGCAGCAATGACAATAGCATTTTTACTCGTCATGACTGGATTGCAACATTTCGATGGTTTAATTGATCTTGGTAATGCAGTAAGAGTTAGAACTTTGCATGATCGAAAAATGAAGGCGCATCAATGGACAGTAACTTATAGCGGCGCTGTTTTAGCGTTAGCGGTAGAGGCTTTAGCCTTCTTTGGTTTGTTCTGGATAAGTCAAGGTTCAGTTGGCTTTCTGTTTGCTTTTTCAGCTATACTTTTAGCTGAAGTTTCAGCTAAGTTATCGATGGTTACGATAGTCTGGATTGGTAAACCATCTCACAAGGGGTTAGGTTCAATCTTTCTTGCGAAAGCCAAAAACAAACGTAACTATGCCGCATATGCGCTCTCGGTCCTAGCCGTCTTACCAGTACTTTATTTATTAGCTTCTCCATTTCTGGCATTAACAGCTCTAGCTTTAGTATTAGTTAGTATTCCAGTGGCAATCATTATGAATAAAATCTCAAACACCGTTTTTGGAGGTGTCAGCGGTGATATGATTGGGGCAACCAATGAAATAACTAGAGCGGTTACCCTTATCCTGTTTGCCGTAGTATTGATGGTGATTATGCTTTGATGATTCCGGCTTTAATTATGGCGGGTGGAAAGGGAAGCCGAATGGGAGGCTCTACCGAGAAACCGATGATTGCGTTTCTTGGAAAGCCGCTTCTTGATTGGGTTGTTGATGCAGTGTTTAACTCTAAAAAAATCTCCAAATTTTGCGTCATTACAAGCGTTAATACCCCAAAAACGGAGGAACATTGTAAGAACATGGATTGGAAAGTACTTCGTACAGACGCTAAAGGCTATCATAATGATTTAAAACAAGCAGTGTCCCAGCTGGGCTGGAGGGGTCCAATACTAACTATGCCATCAGATGTTCCCGCAGTTACTGGTGCTATACTGGACGGTGTCGTTTGCGAGTTTGAGGCTTCTAACAAGGACTTTTTGGCGGTTTTTGTACCAATTGAAAAACGTCAGGAACTGGGATTATCGACTTCTTCTACTGACGAATATAAGGGAAAAATGTATGCAGTTTCTGGAGTAAATATAATAAATGGTGCAAAAGTGTTGAGTCAAAGAAAAATTGACACGACCGCCATAATAAGCGAGAATACTCGAATGGTTTTAAATGTAAATACTGTGAAAGATTTCGAAGTGGCAGAATCTATTATGAGACAAATGAGTCTGGAGTAAATGTAAATTCTTTGCTATCGTTGTCTACTACAAAATTGTATCTGTGAGCGAGACTTGTTTAATTTTTTTACATGAGTCTCTAAGTAACATTACAAGTCGTTTGAGTCGTGGGGCTTTTTGCATTGATTGAGGTGTTTTTTCCGTCAACTGATTTTGATCTATCCTGTTCTTTCAAACAGACAAAAACAAACCAAAAAAATGTATGCTGGCTATGGATTTATGGTTTTCTTTAAAAAGGCATTTTGTTAATAAAGAAATTCCATAAAGCA